>NZ_WUJP01000291.1 GCF_009806515.1 Geminicoccus flavidas
GGCGGCGACCTCCAGGCGATCGGCCGGGCCCTGCGCCAGCACCTTCAGCAGGACCCGTTGCCCACCGCGGTGTTCGCCCTGTCCGATGTCGCGACCCTGGCGGCGGTCCAGGAACTGGGTGAGCGTGGCCTGCGCATGCCGGAGGACGTCTCGATGCTGGGCTTCGACGACCATGAGTGGATGCAGGTCCTCCGCCCGCCGATCAGCGCAGTGCGCCAGCCGATCGAGGAGATGGCCCGCCACGCCTGGGCGCGCATGCTCCAGCGCATCCAGGGCGACCAGTCGCCGCCGTCCAGGATCCAGCTCGCCTGCACCCTGGAATGGCGGGCCTCGATCGCGGCGGCACCGGCACTTGCCTGACCGAAGGCGTCAGCCGCCATCGAAGATCAGCCCGCCGCACACGTTGAGCGACTGGCCGGTGATGAAGGCCGCGGCGTTGGAAGCGAGGAAGCACACGGCACCCGCCACGTCGTCGGGATAGCCGATCCGGCGCTGCGCCGTGGCGGCCGCCCATCGGTCGATGCTCGCCTGATCGGGCAGGTTCGCCTTGCCCAACTCGGTCATGATGATGCCCGGGCAGACCGAGTTGGCGGTGATGCCGCTGTCCTCCAGCTCCATGGCCAGCACCCGGGTGAATTCGAGCACGGCGGCCTTGCTGGCACAGTAATGGGCTTGGCCCGGTGCGCCGCGCTTGCCGCCTACCGAGGCGATGTTGACAATCCGCCCGTAGCCCTGCTCGCGCATGTAGGGCAGCACCGCCTGGGTGACCAGGAACACGCCTTTGGCATTGACGGCGAACACCTCGTCCCACTGCTCCTCGGTCAGGTCCTCGATCCGGGCGCTGGTGAGGATACCGGCATTATTGACCAGCACGTCGATCCGGCCCATCCGCGCCGCAGCGGTGCGCACGATGCCGTGGATCGCGGCCTTGTCGCGGACATCGGCGACCGTGACCAGGCTGCGCCGGCCCTCCGCCTCGATCAGGGCCGCGACCTCGTCCAGTGCGTCGGCCTGCCGGTCGATGTCGTTCAGCACAAGGTCAAACCCGTCCTTGGCCAGCGCCAGGGCGATGCTGCGGCCGATCCCGCGGCTGGCCCCGGTGACCATGGCGACCTTGTTGTCCATCACGACCTGCTCCCTTCCTTGCGCCTCGGTCCTGCCCGCTGCCGCCGTCACTTCACCGCCCCCATGGTCATCCCGGCCACGATGTGGCGCTGCACGAAGAAGGTAAGGATCACCGGCGGCACCAGCTGGATGATGGAGGCGGCCGCCATCTGCTCCCAGACGGTCTGCGCCTGACCGGAGAAGGAAGTGAGGATCACCGGGAAGGTGCGGGCGTTGCGATTGGTCAGGAACAGCGCGATCAGGAGCTCGTTCCAGGCGAACAGGAACACGAACACCGCGACCGTCATCAGTCCGCCGGCAGCCATCGGCACCATCACCTTGACCAGCACCTGCAGCCAGTTGCAGCCGTCGATCCTGGCCGCCTCCAGCACCTCGACCGGCGCGCTCCGGAAGAAGGACATGGCCATCCAGATCGCGAACGGCAGGTTGAACCCGGTATAGATCAGGATCATGCCGGTCCAGGTGTCGAGCAGGCCGACCCCGCGCATCGCCAGGTAGAGCGGTACCGCGGCCGCGATCGGCGGCATCATCCGGTTGCTGAGCACCCACATCTTCAGGTCCTCGCGGCCCTTGAAGGTGAACAGGGTCAGGCCGAAGGCGCAGGGGATGGCGATCAGCAGGCACAGTGCGGTGCTGCACAGCGTGATCACCACCGAGTTCAAGAGGAACGGCCAGTAGCCCTGGATCACGGCGGCGAAGTTGTCGAGATAGGTGAAGTCCGGGATCCAGATCGGCGGGATCTGGTAGATCTGGACTCTGGTCTTGAACGCTGTGAGCGCGATCCAGACGATCGGGGCTAGGTTGACGAGGGTCAGCACCAGTGCCGCGATGTAGAGGAGGAAGCGGGTCCGACGCGCGCTAGCCATGCTCGATCCTCCGCAGATAGCGCATGGCGAGGGTGGTGACGAACAGGGTGATGAACAGAATCAACACCGCGGCCGCCGAGCCGTAGCCCATGTTGAAGAACTGGAAGGACTGGCGGTAAGCGAACATGCTGATCACCTCGGTGGCATCGCCGGGCCCGCCGCGCGTGGCGATATAGACCACGTCGAAGAAGCGCAGATTGTCGATCAGCCGGATGATGGCGCCGACCAGCAGCACGTCGCGCAGGGCCGGCAGCTCGATGTGCCAGGACTGCTGGTACCAGTGCGCCCCGTCCAGAGCACTCGCCTCGTAGAGTTCGCGCGGCACCGCCATGAGCCCGGCCAGCATGATGAGCATGAGAAACGGTGTCCACTGCCAGACATTGACCATGATCACCGAGAGCAGCGCCACGTCCGCCGAGCCGAACCACCCGGATTCGGGCAGGCCCACCATGCGCAGCAGCACGTTGGCGATGCCGAGCGTGGGATTGAGGATGTAGGTGAACATCAGGCCGGTGATCACCGGCGTGACCATCATCGGCAGGATGAACAGGGTGCGCAGCCAGTTGACCGTGCGAATGTGCGCGATCTCGTAGAAAATCTTGGCGATGACGAAGCCGATCACGATCTCCAGCGTGATCGAGCCGGCAGCCAGGATCGCGGTGTTCAGGATCGCCTTCTGGAACAGAGGATCGGTGACGAGCTGGACGTAGTTGTCGATCCCGATGAACTGACTGCGCCGCGGCCGGGTCAGGTTCAGAGAGGTCGTGCTCATGTAGAGCGAGTAGAAGAACGGAAACAGCCCGATGATGGCGAGATAGGCAACGCCTGGGCCAATGAACAGCAGCTTCGTCGTTCGGCTGACCACCGTCGAGTTCCTTGGCGAAAAAGAGGCCGAGTGTCGCCACTCGGCCCCGCCAACGTCCTATTGCTGGACGGTGTAGCCGCCTTTGACCATCAGGTCGGCGATGCTGGTCTGGAGCTCGGCCAGGGCCTCGTCGACCGTCACCTGGTTCTGCAGGGCGCGGGAGAACTGCAGGCCGACCGTGTCGATGATCTCGAAGGATTCCGGAATGCGCGGCCGGCACTCGGCATAAACGTGCTTCTGGGTCTCGGCGATCGTCTCGACCCAGGGCATCTTCGCGCGGATCTCGGGGTCCTCGATCGCGGAAAGCCGGCTGGGCGGTCCGCCCAGCAGCACGAACTGCTTGTGGACCTCCTTGGAGGTGAACCACTTGATGTAGTCCCAGGCCATGTCCTTCTGGTTGCTGTGGCTGTTGATGCCCATCACCCAGCCGCCGAGCGGCGGCACACCGTCGATGCCCTCGATGTGCGGGAACACCGAGGTGCCGATCTTGTCGGCGATCTGGCTCTTGGAAGGATCGTGGAAGCCCGGGGTGCGCACCGACCAGGCGGTGATCATCGCGGTTTTGCCGGTGGTGAAGGTGGCGGCGCGCTGCTCCCAGTCGATCGATTCGGCGCCCGGCGGCTGGTACTGCAGCATTTCCTTGAAGAACTCGAAGACCTGCTTGGCCTCGGGCGAGTTGAACTGCGGAGTCATGTCGCTGTACGGGTTTTCGCTGCCCGGATAGGTGCTGGCGAACGGCTTGCCACCGAAGTTGAAGATCCACTCGAAGAAGGACTGGCCGATCGCCGAGCCGCGTGCATTGTTCAGCGCGGTGCCATACATGCCCGGGAAGTCCGGGTTGTTGGTGAAGTGCTTGGCGGCGACCTTGTAGTCGTCGATGGTCTTGGGCGGTTGCAGCCCGGCCTGCTCGAACAGGTCCTTGCGGTAGTGCATCATCATGAAATACGCGCCGAACGGCACGCCCACGATGGTGTCCTCCCATTCCGCAACCGTCTGGAAGGCCGGGACGAAGTCGTCCCATGCGATCACTTCCGGCTTGGTCTTCTCGATATAAGGCTTCAGGTCCTCGACGAACTCGCCGCTCCAGAACTCGCCGACCCATGGCGAATCCAGCACGATGATGTCGTACTGCGAGCTCTGCGAGGTGCCCTCCAGCACCTCCTTCTCATGGGTCTGATCATAGCCGAATGCGTCGATCGTGACCTTGGCACCCGTGAGTTGCTCGAAGATCGGGTTGAGCTGCTCGAACCCGCTGACCCAAGGATCCTGGATCATCAGGATCCGCAGCGTAGCGCCGTCATGCTTGCCGAGCTCGCTCGCCCAGTCGATCTGGCTGTCCTGCGCCCGGGCAGGGCGGCCGAGCATCGGCCATGTCGCCATGATGGTGCCGGCCATCAAGAGCGCGGTTCTGCGTTTCATTGCTGTCGCCTCCTCTGATCCCGTTGCTCAAGGCTGTGATCGTCCGGCCGGACCCCGCCTGGCGGACAGCACCGGCTCAGCGGCTGCCTCGCTGTCAGGCCGGCAGGAAGTCGGTCGGTCCCCCGCCGCAGCAGCGTCAAGGGGAAGCTCCTCCCGGTAAATCGTTACATCAAACTTTACGGATCCACCCGTCGCTGACAAGTGGCCAACCGAAGGGATATGCGGCTGCATCAACGGGCGAGGCTAGGCCGTCGGCCCGCCGCCATCAGCCGGGGGAGCGGACCGTGGAACTCGAAGAGATCGCCACCCGGATGGGGCTGGCCACCGGTGCCGGGCTACTGCTGGGCCTGGACCGGGAACTGCGGGGGATATCCGCCGGCATCCGCACCCATGCCTTAGTCGCGATGAGCTCGGCGCTGATCATGATCTCGAGCCTGATGCTGTTCGCCGAACTGCGTGGCGAGACGGGTGCCACCATCGATCCGCTGCGCTCCATCCAGGGGCTGGCCCAGGCAATCGGCTTCGTGGCGGCCGGTGCCGTCTTCGTCTCCAAGTCCAGCGTCCACAACCTGACCTCGGCGGCCAATCTGTGGCTCGCCGCCGCCCTCGGCATCGCGGCAGGTGCCGGCCAGTACCGGCTGGTGCTGGTGGGTCTGGTCCTGGGCCTGGTGATCGTGACGCTGGTGCGCGTGCTGGCCCGCTTCATCCCCGGCAGTGCCAAGATCCACGAGGACTGAGCGGGTCGGACACTCCCTTGGCGGCAGCCGCGAACATTGACTTTCCTGCGTCCGAAGGTTACCGTTCATCCATGTTTTGGAGGGTGAATGATGTTCCTGATGGATATGTTGGAAACGCTGCTCCGCGCGCTCGGCGGCATGTGCAGCCGGATCATCGCCGAGGCCCGGGAGCGCCCGGGCCTGACCACGCTGCTGGTCGCCGCCGCGATCCTTGGTAGCGGCGGGGCGGTCCTGCTGGCCCTGGCCGTGGCGACCGTCGCCTATGTCCTGCTGGGCGGCATCCGGCGCGACCGGATGGACCTGGCGGTCCGCCAGGAGCAGGCACTCCACCGCCATGTGTTTGGTGATTGAGCCCGGGCGCTGATCTCGTCCCGCTTCGCCTGCGTGGTAGCATATTCGCCCGTGGCGAGACGACCCGCTCCTCTGCCGCATGCCGCGGTCTTCCTGTGGGGCTGGTGGTGCCTCCGAACGGCTTGCGGGGCGGCGAGGGCAGAGGACAGCGAACGCTGCGGACGCCTTCACGAGTCGAGGTGGTCCGATTACGGCACTACCTCCTTCCGGCTGGCCCGTATCCTCCCAGGTGCCAAGCCTTTCTTCACCCGGCCGGCGGCACGGGCGAGGAAGCTGGTGCGCCCGTCGTCAGATGTGGCGAGGGGCTGACGTGGGCTCCCCGATCAGAATCGCTCTCGCACGGCATCCGGTCAGGCTCTGCCGGAGCGGCGGTGGTCCAATGGACATGGCGGACGAGCGACAGAGGTTCATCGTCCGGCGCCGGTTCGGGCCGCGCCAGCACGCGGCCGCAGGCGACGTCTGATCCCCAAGAGAGCAGGGCGCCGGTTGCCATGAAACTGCGCAGCAGCCGGCCCCGCACCATGTGCAGCCGCTCAGGCGCCAGCACCACTGGTCACCAAATGCCCCATCTCAGCCACAGTCTTGCCGTGGGTCTGGTCGCTCCAGGGCCAGCACCGCCGCCGTCTCACATCCCCGAAGTTCAGGATAACCTTGCAGCTGGGGACCAAGCTCGTCGCCAACCGGCGGCGAGCGCGCGCAAGAAGCGGTAGCAACCGACGAGTCTGCCAAGCGCATGAAAGAAATGGTGCCCAGGGACGGATTTGAACCGCCGACACGCGGATTTTCAGTCCGCTGCTCTACCAACTGAGCTACCTGGGCGCCCGCGTCGGTGGCGGGTTGTTAGCGACGGTCGGCGGCGCTGGCAAGCCTTCCCGTTGTGGTGGCACCGCTTCGAGGTCGAGGGGGCCGGCCGGCACGGCAAGGATCACCGTTGCATGGGTATGCGCACCATCTTCAAGTGGCGTCCCAGATACTGGCCAAACCTCGCCACGGCGCTTGCCGGGGCCTTCGGCGATGCTGAACTCCAGCCGCGCAGGTGCTCAGACAGGCGGACGCGGTCATCCGGCATGGAGAATCCCTCCCCGGATCCTCGAGGTGCCAGACTGCCGCGCCGCCGACCCGGCCGGAGCGGCAAGGGCTGGGGTCTACGGCAGCGCATTCGACAGCCAACCCCGCCGGAACTCGACCAGCGCACCGACATGTCGAACAATATCCCACCGATGTTGCGAACTTGCGATGCTGTGCCCGCTTCGGATCACGCCATGCCGATCCGACCGGCCGGGAGCGGCCGGTTCAACTTTTTTCTCGCCAGGCCACAACGAGAGCTTCGCGGAACCTCGGATTCATTCTAGAAAAACGCCATGTTTTGCTGGAGAGGCTGACATGCGCTTATCCCGATATGCCGTGATTTTCGCCGTCGTTGCCGGATCGACCCTGAGTGCTGGCTCGATCCTCGCCGCCGACGGCGTCATTGCCAAGCGTCAGGCCGACATGAAGGCCATGGGCAAGGAGATGAGTGGGATCAAGGACACGCTGGCTGCCAAGGGCGACCTGGCCAAGGTCCAGGCCCATGCCGAGACGATCCGGAAGATCATGGTCGAGGTGCCGGCCCTGTTCCCGGCCGGCAGCGATGCCGGCCCCACCGACGCCCTGCCCGCGATCTGGACCGACCAGGCGGGCTTCGACAGCGCGGTCAAGCGGGCCGACGGTCTCGCCGATGCCCTGGCCACGGCCGCTGGCAGCGGCGAGACCGCCGCTGCCACCGCGGCGTTCGCGGCACTCGGCAAGAACGGCTGCGGCGGCTGCCACCAGACCTACCGCAAGCCGCAAGGCTGACCCTTGCGTCTGGCATGCGCGATCCTGCTCGCGGCGCTGGGCCTCGCCTGGCCCGCGGCCGGCATGGAGCGGGGTGAACTCCTGTTCCATCTGGGCGGCTGCCAGTCTTGCCACTCTCGAGAGGGAGCACCGCCGCTTGCCGGCGGTGCTCCCTTGGTGACGCCGCTCGGCACCTTTCATCCGCCCAACATCACGCCCGACCCGGCGACCGGGATCGGCAACTGGAGTGAGGACGACTTCCTGCGTGCCATGGCCGAGGGAATCGCCCCGGATGGCTCGCCCTATTATCCGTCCTTCCCGTTCGCCAGCTATGCGCGGATGACAAGGGACGACCTGCGGGCACTCTGGGCCTATCTGCGCAACGAGGTGGCACCAACGGAGCGGCCCTCGCCACCGCACGAGCTGATGTTCCCGTTCTCGGTGCGCACCGGCCTCTGGGCCTGGCGCTGGCTGTTCTTCGACCCGGTGCCGATCGAGCCCGATCCGGCGCGGGACGCGGCGTGGAACGAGGGCGCCTATCTGGTGCGAGGCCCCGGCCACTGCGCGGAGTGCCACAGCCCCAGGACCTTCTGGGGCTTCGGTGTTCCGGATCCAGGCCAGGAGCTCGCCGGCAATCCCGGCGACCTGATCACCGGCCGGGCCCCCGCGATCACGCCCGATCCCGAGCATGGCATCGGCAAGTGGAGCCCGGGCGACCTGGACATGTTCCTGTCGCTGGGCATGACGCCGGAGGGCGACTTCGTCGGTGGCGAGATGGCCAAGGTCGTGGAGAACGCCACCGGGCCCATTCCTGAACAGACTCGCGCCGCCATCGTCTCCTTCCTGCTCACGCCCCGCTAGCGCGCCTGTCTGGACCGCAGCCGGGACAGGACGGAGCGAAGCATGGCGACGCGCCCACGGGGCCGACCAACCGACGTCTGCGGCGATGGGTCTCGAGCACCCAGGATGCGGCTCCAGATGCCGATCGCCAACGCCGCTAGGCCATGCGTCAAGCTCGTCAGCTCGGCCAGCGGGTTCCTCAGGTGGAGCGGGTACGAGCCAGCCAGGAAGCCCCATTCGATGAACCTGCCGTGGCCGATCGAGGGCCGGACTGCTCCGGGCATCTGCGTTGACGGCACTGGCTTTAGCCCGTCCTACATCACGGTACGCATCGTGACCGCGTCCAGATGCGGTCACGTCAGCAGCTCACAGCGTCAGGTTGGATCGGCATTCAGGCGTTCGCGAGGTGATTGTTCGGCGCGCGGCCCATTCTCCGGAACAAGCAGTATCTCATGATCGGCAGCAGCATTGTTCGTCCGCACCAGCAGACAGCGAACGGAAACAGGTGCTCGGATCAGCCGCGGCAGGCCGGGTCGGGGACACCACGCAGCCACTGACGCTGCTCGACGGGCAGGCCGGCGCCACCGTGTTTGCCAGCAAAACCTACGATGACAATGCCTTACGCGCTGCAACCATCAGCATGGGCGAAGGCGGTGCCGTCGAACTGCTGCCGCAGGTCGCCATTCCACACGGCGCCATCGCTACCGGCTGCACAACCAGATCGAGCAAGGTCCTCGCAGGCCCGAGCAATTCCAGCGCTTTCCAGCCCGCTGCGACCAATGCCGCCATGATCTGGCTGTGCTGAACGTCGATCCGGTCAGGCCAATCGCGGACGTCTGTAAGAGCCCTTCGCGAGACCACCTCATGACGAACTCGAGGCGGATCAGGCTGGTGGCGAGCAGGCGGAAGCCGGTGAGGATGTCGAGCCGCCGCTCGTAGCGGACGGTGAGGCGACGGAACCGGCTGAATCAGGCCAGGCTGCGCTCGATGATCTATCGACGCCACCCGCCGCAAACGATGCACCGCGATGCAGGCCCGGTTCCAGTCGATCGCGTCCGCCTTGCCCAGCCGGTCGAGCAGAACCCGCTGCAGCCGCGCCCAAACCGTAGCCGCCTGGCAGTCACGCGGCCTGCGCCAGCAGGTCATGCCCGACCCGCAGCCCATCTCTTCGAGCGGTAAGCCCACCGATCGTCGGCAGACGGTCGATCCGATCCGCAAGCGGGTACGGCCAGCAGGCCACGAGGGGCCAACGGCTGTGCGCAGCACGAACACGATGACTTCCAGTGCCCTGCGAT
>NZ_WUJP01000292.1 GCF_009806515.1 Geminicoccus flavidas
CATCGACCGGCGGACGGCCACCTCTCCGGCGTACCCTACGCGCCGGCAGGCGCGGCTCGACCAGCCGCCAAAGGCCGGCGAAAGCCAGAAGGTCTTTCATCCAATCAGTTCCGCGCCTCACGCTCACACGCTCCGCAGGTCTTATGACGGGCTCTCGAGGCTGCGCCGCTACGAGGCGATTGCCGGCTCCTTCAGCCGGGGAACATTGGTGCGGTGGATCGAGAACCAGGGACTCCCAGGAGCCCGATCAGCCGGCCTGCGGCCTCGCAGGATCGTGGACCATGCTTTCCGGCGGTGAGGTGATAGGGGCTGCGGCAACCGGCTGTTCCTGCCTCTGCACCGGCCACGCTCGCGGGCGGACCGGCCTGGATCGTGATGGTCGTCGCGTCGAGTTTCAGCGTGAGCTGGACTTCGCTCGCCCCTGCCAGCCGGCCGCTGCCGCTCCGGAAGGCACGAAGCGACTACCCGGGGCTTTGCCCAGCGGCTAGGTGGGGAGCGATGAGCATGACGAACATCGCGCCGGCGACTGCCGATCTGGCAAGGCGCCTGCTCGCCGGGGAGCGGGCGGCGCTGGCCCGCGCGATCACCCTGATCGAGAGCCGCAGGGCCGACCATCAGGCGGAGGCGCAGGCGCTGCTGCGCCTGGTCCTGCCGCATGCCGGCCGCGCCAGGCGGATCGGCATCACCGGCGTGCCAGGCGTCGGCAAGAGCAGCTTCATCGAGGCGTTCGGCACCATGCTGACCGGGGCCGGGCACAAGGTGGCGGTGCTGGCGGTCGATCCCTCCAGCACGCGCACCGGTGGCGCCATCCTGGGCGACAAGACTCGCATGGCCAGGCTGGCGACGGACCCTGCCGCCTTCGTCCGCCCGTCGCCATCGGCCGGCATGCTGGGCGGGGTGGCACGCGCCACTCGCGAAGCCGGCCTGCTGTGCGAGGCGGCAGGCTATGACGTGGTGCTGGTCGAGACAGTGGGGGTGGGCCAGTCGGAGACGAGTGTTGCCGACATGGTCGATCTGTTCCTCGTGCTGATGCTGCCGGGGGCAGGCGACGAGCTGCAGGGCATCAAGAAGGGCCTGATCGAGCTGGCGGACCTGATCGCGGTCAACAAGGCGGACGGCGAGCAGCGGCTCGCCGCCGAGCAGGCGCGGCGTCACTATGCCAATGCGCTGCGCATCCTGCTGCCCGAGGACGCGGCCTCACGGCCGGATGTGCTGACGGTCTCGGCCCTGACCGGAGCGGGCCTGCCCGAGCTGTGGGCGAGCATGCTGCGCTGGCTGGACCGGATGAGTGCCACAGGCCAGCTCGACCAGAAGCGCCGGGCCCAGCAACTGCGCTGGCTGGACACGCTGCTGCATGCCCGGCTCCTGGAACTGCTGGCTCGCGACCCCGGCAGCGCGGCGGAACTGGTCCGCTGCCGGACGGAGGTGGCGGCGGGCGCGGAGACGCCGCTGCGGGCGGTCGAGCGGGTGCTCGCCGCCTTCTCGGCCAGTCAGAAGCCGAACCCGATGCCGACCCCGACGCTGCTGCCGTAGCTGCCGAAGCTGCCGAACCCGCCATAGCCGACGCCGCTGTAGCGATCATAGGCGTAGCGCTCGTACGGGTCGGGAAACAGCCTGTCGCCCACCGCCTGGAGCAGGTCGGTCGCATCCGCCGCCGTGTCGCCGGCGGCGACCGCCCGCAGATGCGCCACCGTGCTCGGGCCGTCGCAGACCAGGGCGGCCACGCGCCGGCCATCGCCGAACCCGGAGCCCAGCACCGCGTCGGGCGCGCAGGCGCGCCAGGGCGAGAGCTGTTCCGGCGGGCCGAACAGGAGCAGCACGCGCGGCCCGTCGCTCTGGGCCTCCGGCTGCATCGTGAATTCGGCGCCACCGCTGACCCCTTGCGCCAGGGCCGCTGCCACTTCCGACGGCGTCAGGCCGCCCGGTGCGGTGCCCGTGGTCACGACCGGCATTGGCCCGCTCCGGTTGACGTTCTCCAGCAGGATCCGGGCGGAGCGGGGGTCGCCGTCCGCGACCAGCCCTACTTCCGGCCCACCGGCGCAGGCGCCGAGCGCCAGCAGTCCGGCCAGGCAGGCAACGCGCAGCGGCAGCGATGCCGTCCTTCTCGCATGTGTCCCTGCAGCCCGCTCATCCCGCATCGTCGCAGCCCCATCCACCTTGCCGCAAAGCCAGGCTCCGTCGCCGCGACGCCGTTTCGCTTCCGGCCCCGCGACCCCACATCTGCATCAACGTCGGGCAATCTGCCCGGCTCCCTGCCGGGCCGCGAGCGCGCCGGCCGGGCTCTTCTCCCTTCCGGACGATGTCATGGCCCTGTTCGATCAGCTTCGCTCCGACCGGCTCGCCGCGATGAAGGCGCGCGACGAGGTCGCCAAGAACCTGCTGGGCACCCTGATGGCGGCTGCCGGCAAGGACGACAAGTCGCCGGACGACGAGACGGTGGTGCGCACTGTCCGCGCCTTCCTCAAGAACGTCGAGGAAACAATCGGCCATCTCGCTGGCCGCGACACTTCTGTCCAGGAGCGCGAGCGCGCGATCCTCGCCGGCTACCTGCCGGTCATGCTCGACGAGGCCCTGACCCGTGCCGAGGTCGAGGCGGTGGTCGCGGCCCTGCCCGAGCGCTCGCCACGGCAGATGGGCAAGGTGATGGCGGAGCTGAAGGCCCGCCACGGCTCGGCCATCGACCTCAAGCTCGCCAGCCCGATGGTGAAGGCGGCGCTGGAAGGCTGAGCAGCGCCGGCTGGTCCAGGCGGGCACGGGCACCTCGTCAGGCGGCCTGCCGGGGGATCTGGGCGAAGTGGGCGTTGCGCGAGCGAAGCATGGCCGGGCTGGGCTCGAAGCTGCCGGATTCCCCGAGCCGGCGGGCGAACAGCTGGCGACGCCGCTCCAGCTCCGGAGTGAACGCGCCGCTGTGCCGGTAACGGGTGAGCCAGGGATACAGGAAGGCCCCGCCGTGAAAGCCGGAATGGGCGACCAGGCGCGCG
>NZ_WUJP01000293.1 GCF_009806515.1 Geminicoccus flavidas
GTGGCATGGATCAGCCCGAGCTCGGCCGCTTCCGGCGCCTCAGCCGCCGCTGCCAGCTTCCACCACGCCGGCCCGTCCGCTGCACCTGCCTGGTCCACCCAGGGCAGGATCGGCAGGAACGGCTCGTCCAGGCGCAGTTGCCCTTCCTGCAGCAGATGCAGGAGCGGGCGCATCGCCTCCAGGGCAGTCCCCCTCGCACCGGTGGCGGCCAGCAATGCGGCCAGGGTCATCAGCTGGGCCGGGTGGTCCATCAGGTCGACGAAGTCGCGCAGGCCGCCGAGCCATGCCCGGACCAGCCGCCCGGTCCAGGCGATTCGTGCCGGCAGCGGCAGGCCCGCGGCCAGCCCTGCCTCGATCCGATGGGCCAGCTCTGGCCAGCCTGAGCCGAGCGGCCCCGGCAGGGGCGGGACGTCCAGCTCAGCCAGTGCCAGTTCTTCGGCCTGCGCCAGCAGGCCTCGCTCGGCCAGCCCGGCTTGGCGCTCCAGCGGACAGGCGATCAGATTGGTGGTGAAGTCGTCCAGGAAGCCTGCATCGAGCGGTGCTGCCGCGCCAAAGCCCGGCAGGAAAAGGTGCAGCGCATAGCCCTGTTCCCGGAGCAGCAGGCCGGCCTCGCCGGCGGACCCGGCATCGGCCGGGTCGATGGGCAGCACCAGGATCGGCCGGCACGATTCCAGCAGTTGCTGACCACCCGCGAGCATGGCAAGCGGATCGGCACCCAGCCGGACCAGCTCGAACGACCCATGGTCCGCGGCCAGCCGGTCCAGCGTAGTGGCCGGCTGCCTGGCACCGGGCTTCTCCGGGGAAGCCATCCGGGCAAGGGAGGGCACCAGCGGGTCCAGGCCGTTGCAGGCGCGGATCGCCTGGAGGCGGGCATGTCCTGCCGGCAGCGGGTCGCAGGCCAGCACGGAGCCGCAGGGGCCGACCAGCCCTGCCAGGGTCGCCGCCAGGATCCCGCAGCCCGGTGCGGTGTCCAGCACGCGCCAGCCCGGCTGCACCAGCCGCCGCAGCCAGCCATGCTCCGGCTCGTACCAGTCCTCCTGCTCGAACATGACCCAGGACGCCATGGCACCCAGGTGGTTGGCGGCCAGGATCCGCACGCCGCCCGTGACCTCGATCTCGATCGGCTCGCCGCGTCGCCGGGCCGGGTCGAGGCGCAGGTCCGCCTGTTCCGCCGATCGTCTGCCCCGTCCCGTCATGCTCCGTCCTGCCGGCCGCCATCCGAGGTGAGCATAGGCGGCCGGGGTTAACGTATTCCTAATGACCGGCCCATGCGCCGGGTCAGTCTTGGATCTCGCTGGCGAGCACCGCGCCGCGCGACGCCATCAGGTAGAGGCCCAGGTGGTGGGTGAGCGCCTGGGGATGGGCGGCGCCGTCGGGGAGGTCCAGATGGCGGGCGGTCTCGAGCGGCAGGTCGTAGGTGGCACAGGCCGGCTCCAGCACCACGATGTCGCGCAGCGTGGACAAGAGGCCGTGGTTGCGTGCCGACAGCATGGTCACGACGAAGTCCAGCACGCAGATGTCCGTGCAGATCCCGGTCACCACGATCGAGCGGAGCCGGTTGAGCGCGATCCAGTCCACGACCCGGTTGTGGGTGACGCCGTGGCCGGGATGGGCCGGTTCGATGGCACCGACGAAGCCGTTGATGCAATCCTTGCGGATCAGGGTGGCGAGCGGCTCGCCTTCCAGCCAGGCCAGCTCGTCGACCAGCTCCTCATGGCCGCTGCCGCGCTCGCAGTGCGGCGGGTAGGGCGGCTCGGGACGGCCGGGCTCATGGGTGTCGAGAAAGGCCAAAAGCGGGCGTCCGGCCGCGGTGAAGCGGCGGGCGAGGTCGTCGATCTCGCGGATCATCCGGCTGACCTGCGGGCTCGGGGCCGCGGGCGCCAGCGGGCCGGCACCGGCAGTGCAGAAACCGTGGACGGCGTCGATGATCACGAGGCCAGCCGGCCCGGCGCCGGGCGACCACGGCGCCATCGCGACGGGCAATTGCTCCTGGATCATTCCTGGTGCGGTCACCGTTGGCACCTCCTCATTGCCATGGGGCCCTCGAGGGGAGAGTAACGGCTCGCCGCGGCCGCGTCGCCTTGCTTGCACCGTCCTGCGGAAACGGGCACCACCGCCCCGGCTGGTGGCGGCGGGCGGAAGCCGCGCGTCGGCCGGACGGGGCGGGGAGCGGACATGGAGCAGATCAAGGTCGGGATCATCGGCTGTGCCGGGCGGATGGGGCGCAGCAACCTCGGCGCCGTGCTGGATGCTCCCGGCCTAGTCCTGGCCGGCGGGGTCGAGCGCCCGGACCATCCGGCCCTGGGCGAGGACCTCGGGCTACTGGCGGGCCGGGATGCGGTGGGCCAGGCTGCCAGTGCCGATCTCGCGGCACTGGTGGCGGCTGCGGATGTCCTGATTGAGTTCTCGAGCCCGGAGGCGACGCTGGCACATCTGCAAGTCGTGGCCGGCGCCGGCAAGGCGCAGGTGGTCGGCACCACCGGCTTCTCGCAGGCGGAGTTCGCCGAGCTGGTGCGGCTCGCGGGCACGTGCCCGGTGCTCTGGGCCGCCAACATGAGCCTGGGCGTGAACCTGCTGCTGGGCCTGGCCGAGCGGGTCGCGGCCACGCTCGGCGACGAGTGGGACATCGAGATCCTGGAGATGCATCACCGCAACAAGGTCGATGCGCCGTCCGGCACCGCGCTGGCGCTGGGCCGGGCGGCGGCCGCCGGGCGCGAGGTCCGACTCGACGAGGCCGCGGTGCGCAGCCGCGACGGAATCACCGGGCCCCGGCAGCCGGGCACGATCGGGTTCGCCACGCTGCGCGGCGGCGATGTCGTGGGCGAGCATGTCGTGCTGTTCGCGGGCGACGCGGAGCGGATCGAGCTCGGCCACCGCGCCACCGACCGGCGGATCTTCGCGCATGGCGCGGTACGGGCGGCACGCTGGCTGGCCGGCAGGCCGCCCGGGCTCTATGGCATGCGCGACGTGCTGGGTCTCTGAGGAGCGCTCTAGCGTCTAGCGGCGCATCGACACGCCGAGCGTACTGGCGGCATGACCGGGATCGTCGACCCGCTTGGGCAGGTGGCGCGCCTGCGCGACCCAGTCCGCGACCTCCTCCGGTGTGGGCGAGCGGCGCGAGATCCGTTCCTGACGATTATACTCGCGCACCCGGTGATGGAGCTGCGCCGGCTCTTCGGCGGCGAGTTGTGCCAGCGTGCTGATGCCGATCTCCTCCAGGATCAGGCCGAACACCGCGCCTAGCCCGTCGATGCGCGCCAGATCGGCGCGGTGCACGATGACCATGAGGTCGGCTTCGTCGAGCTTGGTCTGTGCCAGGAGGATGCGGCGGGCGGACTCGCTGCCGGCCGCGCGCAGCAACTGCTCGCAGGTGGTGATGCGGCGGGCCTTGAGCGCTAGGCGGATGGTCGAGGGTAGGCCGCGCAGCTTGCTGAGGGGCAAGTCGCTGGCCATTCGGGCGCCCTCTGACGAAGTCATTCTCATCGAGTTCATGTCGTCTTCGCCCGCCACCCACCGGGATCCCTGCATTCGCGCCGTGACGGCTACACCTATAGCGCGAATCCCGTCTGCCGATACCCAGGCGAATAAGGGAAACATTGCTTCAGGTCCACAATCCTGATCGTCGCACCGGAAATAAGGTCAATCCAGCGAGGTCGAGGGCAAAGAATGTCCCGGGCCTTCAGATCTAGCCACCGCTTTGTGAACGCAACGCACCGCCCCGACCCGAGTATCCGGGTGACGACAGAACCTGTCCGAAGGAATGCGTACAGCTTGCTTCCGGAAACCTTGGAGACGAGCCGCGGGCTGCCGGCTCAGAGCGGCATGAGGGTCTTGGTGCTGCGCAGTGCCGTACGCAGCGCCTGCGCCAGCTCGGCACGTTCGCGTGGTGTCAGGAACGCACCGATATGCACTCTTGTGGTGTGGTCACGGACCCGCACCAAGCTCAGATGGCCGGCCGGCTGGTCCAGCTCGACCCGGGTGAAGTAGGGCAGGAGCCGCCATTCGGCCGAGCGGCCGCGATGGTCGACCCGGCGGATCGTCAGCCGCTCCCGAACCAGGTGCACGGCCTCGAAGGCGCGGGCGCGGCGGCGCACCACGGTGAAGGCCAGGGCCAGCGCCAGCACGTCCAGGCCGAGAAAGCCTATCACCGGCCAGGCACCGGCCAGGAAGGTGGCGAGCCCGACCACGCCGGACAGGACGGCAAAGCCGCCCACCACCAGGATGAAGCCGTTCCGCGAGATCGGCGGGTTCGGATAGATCACCGCGTCGAACAGCACCGGTTCCGCCACGGGGCGCTCGCTCATTGTCACCTCGATCGCAGGCAGCAACGGATATATGACCGGCGACAACCCGGAACAGCCCCGACCAGGCGGACCATGAGCCAGCCCATGACAGCCGAGCGGGTGGAAGCGATTTTCGCCCAACTCGCCAAGAATGATCCAGCCCCGCAGACGGAACTCGTCTACACGACGCCCTTCACATTGCTGGTAGCGGTGGTCCTGTCGGCGCAGTCGACCGATGTCGGCGTGAACAAGGCGACCAAGGGGCTGTTCGCCGCGGCACCGGATGCCAGGAGCATGGCGCGGATGAGCGAGGCGGAGGTGGGCGAGCATATCCGCACGCTCGGCCTGTGGCGCAACAAGGCGAAGAACGTCGTGGCGCTGGCGAAGGAGCTGGTGGAGCGCCATGGCGGCGAGGTTCCGCACGACCAGGCCGCCCTGGAGGCCCTGCCGGGCGTGGGCCGCAAGACCGCCAACGTGGTCCTGAACGTGGCGTTCGGCGAACCGACGATCGCGGTCGACACCCATATCTTCCGGGTCGCCAACCGCACGGGGCTGGCACCGGGCAAGACCGTGGAGAAGGTCGAGCAGCGCCTGCTCGAGGTCGTGCCGGACAAGTACCGCATGGGCGCGCACCACTGGCTGATCCTGCACGGCCGCTATGTCTGCAAGGCCCGCCGGCCGGAATGCTGGCGCTGCGTGATCGAGCCCTGGTGCCTCTATACGGACAAGCAGCTCTACTCGAAGCGGCCCACCGGGCCAGCCGGGGTCAGCAGTGCCGAGGACAGGCGTCGGTCGGCATAGCGCATCCGCCAGGACAGCATGCCGGAGGCGAGCTCGGCACGCACCGGCGCCAGTGCGGGATCCCCGGCACGGTCGACCAGCCAGTACGGGTCGCTGCGCAGGTCGAACAGGAGGTTGGGCAGGCCGGCGAATGCCACCAGCGCATGGCGCCCGTCCAGGCGCACCGCCAGCCCGCACTCGTGATCCCCCAGGCCCAGCGCGTCGCGGTGCCAGCCGGTCTCCAGGTCGCCGACATCGTGCTCATAATGGACGGCATCGCGCCAGCGCTGCGGCTCCCGGCCGAGTAGGAAGCCTTCCAGCCCATGGCCGTCGCACTGGAGCGGGACTGGCACATCCGCCGCCTGCAGCAGGGTGGGCATCAGGTCGACATGCTCGGTGAATGCCGCCACCCGCCGGCCGCGCGCACCCGCCGGGTGGCGCGCGATCATCGGCACGTGGAAGGCCTGCGGGAAGAAGCCGGACTTGCCGATCATCCAGTGATCCCCGGCCATCTCGCCATGGTCGGCGGTGAACACCACCAGCGTGCGCTCCAGCAGGCCGGTCCTGGCCAGATGCTCCAGCAGGCGGCCGACATG
>NZ_WUJP01000294.1 GCF_009806515.1 Geminicoccus flavidas
GTGATCCATCTCCTCGATCAGGCCGAGATAGACCTGCCGGAGCCGCTGCAGGGCCGGGCCGGCCAGGCCTTCCGTGCCGCCCAGATGCGGCCGGAACCAGTCGCCCAGGGGGCGGCGCAGTTGAGCGGCCAGCCAGGGGTGAAGCAGGCCTTCCTCAGCCGGCTCCGCCCGGCGCACCGGCGGGGGCAGGAGTTCCGGATCGACCGAGGCGTGCCAGGGAGCCGCGGCCACGAAGGGCGGGTGCGGCTTGATGTAGGACAGGTGCAGGAAGAAGGGATGGGGGCTCCGCCTCGCCAGGAACGCGATCGCCTGGTCGGTCAAAAAGGCGGTCTCGCTGTCCTCGGCGCGGTACGGCGCCGGGGCGCCCAGCGGGCCGCCATAGAGCTCGTCCAGGTCGCATGCGCCATAGCCCCGCTCCCACAGATGCGAGAGCCAGGGCTGGACGCTTTCCAGCATCAGGCAGACCGGCCGGTAGCCGGGCGCCACTCCCTCATAGGTCAGGAGGCGCGGATCCGTGGCGGCCAGGTCACGCGGATCGGCGCTGGTGTCGGTATAGCCGAACAGGACGGGATCCCAGCCCGCCTTGCGCAGTTCCACCGCGAGCGTGGTGTGGCGCCGGTCGAGCGGCGTCCCGTTGCGGATCGAGCGGTGGTTGAAGCCGTAGGTGCCGGTGTGGAGGCAGGCGCGCGACGGCCCGCAGGGTGTCATGTTGGAGAAGTGCCGGGTGAACAGCACGCCGTCCGCGGCCAGCCGGTCGAGGTTCGGCGTGCGCAGTGCCGGGTGGCCGACCACAGAGAGGCAGTCGCCGCGCCACTGGTCCGCCGTGATGAAGAGAATGTTCAGCACGCCTGCCCCCGCCGCCCCGGGCGATGGTGACTCGGGAACGGTGCCCGGGGCAACCGGGAGGCCCGGGCAGGCAGGAGGGGTGGACAAGCGGGAGCGGTGCGCGCCACCCTTCCGGCGGAAACGAATGGTCGGGGAGAACGACGATGCCGAAGCTCGTGACGTTCGCGGCGCTGGCCGCCCTGATGGTCGGCGCCAGTGCGCAGGCCGCCACGATCTCGATCTCCTGCGGTTCGGTCGGGGCGGAGCTGGAGTTCTGCCGGACCGGTGCGGAGGCCTGGGCAAAGCAGACCGGCAACGAGGTGGAGATCGTTTCCACGCCCAACTCGGCCACCGAGCGCCTGGCGCTCTACCAGCAACTGCTCGCGGCCGGCTCGGGCGATGTGGACGTGTTCCAGATCGACGTGGTCTGGCCGGGCCTGCTCGGCAGCCATTTCCTCGACCTGTCCGGGGAGTTCTCCCAGGAGGAGGTCAGCGCGCACTTCCCGGCGATCATCGAGAACAACACGATCGAGGGTGCCCTGGTGGCGATGCCCTGGTTCACCGATGCCGGTCTGCTCTATTATCGCAAGGATCTGCTGGAGAAGTACGGCCTGCAGCCGCCTACGACCTGGGAGGAACTGTTCGCGAGCGCGAAGCAGGTCCAGGACGGCGAGCGCGCCGCCGGCAACGACAAGATGTGGGGCTATGTCTACCAGGCCAAGGCCTATGAGGGGCTGACCTGCAACGCGCTGGAATGGATCGACAGCTTCGGCGGCGGCCAGATCGTAGATGCGGACGGCAAGATCACGGTGGCCAACCCGCAGGCGGCGGCGGCCCTGACCTGGGCCGCCTCGACCGTGGGCCAGATCTCGCCCGAAGGCGTGCTGAACTACCAGGAGGAGGAGGCGCGCGGCGTCTTCCAGGCCGGCAATGCGGTGTTCATGCGCAACTGGCCCTATGCCTGGGGGCTCGGGCAGGCCAAGGACAGCCCGATCCAGGACAAGATCGGTGTGGCGGCCCTGCCGAAGGGCGGCGAGGGCGGCAAGACCACGGGGACGCTGGGCGGCTGGCAGCTCGCGGTCAGCAAATATTCGGACAGCCCCGCCGAGGCGATCGACCTGGTCCGCTTCCTGACCTCGTCCACCGAACAGAAGCGCCGGGCGATCGAGGGGGCCTACAACCCGACCATCCCGGCCCTCTACCAGGACACCGACGTGCTGGAGGCGGCTCCCTTCATGGGCGACCTCTACGAGACTTTCACCAACGCGGTGGCGCGGCCGGCCCGGGTGACCGGGGCCAAATACAACCAGGTCAGCGCCGAGTTCTACAACGCGACGCATCAGGTGCTGAGCGGGCGGGCCGAGGCCGGGGCGGCGCTCGATGCGCTGGCCGACCGGCTGGACCGGCTCAGCCGCGGTGGCCGCTGGTGAGCCCGGCTGCCGGGAGCACCGGGCAGGCAGAGACGTCCGGCCACGCCGGCAGGCAGTAGGGCGCCCGCCATGGCAGGGCCTGCCGCCTCCCGCCTAACCCGGGCGCGCACCCGTGCCGCCTGGCTGTTCCTGGCGCCGATGCTGGTGGCGCTGGCCCTGGTGGCGGTCTGGCCGCTCGGGCGGACCGTCTGGTTCGCCTTCACCGACGCCAACCTCTCGGACATGGGGGCGGCCGGGTTCGTCGGTCTGGCCAATTTTGAGTATCTGCTGACCGACCCGGAATGGTGGCGCTCGGTCTGGAACACGCTGTTCTTCGCCCTGGTCTCGGTGTCGATCGAGACGGTGCTGGGCTTGGCGATCGCGCTGGCGCTCAACGTCCATCTGCCCGGCCGCGGCCTCCTGCGCACCGCCGTGCTGATCCCTTGGGCGATCCCGACCATCGTCTCGGCGCAGATGTGGGCCTGGATGCTGAACGACGTGTTCGGCGTCCTGAACGAGTTGCTGATCCTGCTGGGCATCATCGATCAGGGCATCGCCTGGACCGCCAACCCCGACACCGCCATCTGGGCGGTGATCATGGTAGATGTGTGGAAGACCACGCCGTTCATGGCGCTCCTGCTGCTGGCCGGCCTGCAGATGCTGCCGACCGAATGCTACGAGGCGGCGAAGGTCGACGGGGTGCATCCGGTGGAGGTGTTCTGGAAGGTCACCCTGCCGCTCCTGATGCCGGCGCTCCTGGTCGCGGTGATCTTCCGACTGCTCGATGCGCTTCGGATCTTCGACGCGATCTACGTGCTCACCGGCAACAACCAGGCGACCATGTCCATGTCGGTCTATGCCCGCCAGCAGCTGGTCGACTTCCAGGACGTGGGCTTCGGCTCGGCTGCCTCGACCCTCCTGTTCCTGACCATCGCCCTGTTCACCGTGATCTACCTGACGCTCGCCCGGATCGGCAGCAGTCAGGCGGAGGAGAGGCCATGAGCCGCCGCGCCCGCCGCCGGCTCGGCCGGGCCGGCTTCTATCTGCTGATGGCGCTGATCGTGCTCTACGCGGTCTTCCCGTTCTACTGGGCGATCGTCAGCTCGTTCAAGCCGGGCTCGGAGATGTTCCGGATTGACTTCTTCCCGCCGCCCAGTCTCGCCAACTACCGGGCCGTGTTCGCCGAGCAGCCGTTCGGCCGCAACATCCTGAACTCGCTAATCGTCGCATCCTCAGTGGTGGTGCTGTCCTTAGGGCTGGGACTGCTGGCCGCCTTCGCGCTGGGCAGGATCCGCTTTCACGGCCGCTCGCTGCTCCTGTTCACCATCCTGGGCGTGTCGATGTTCCCGCAGGTGGCGGTGCTTTCCGGCATGTTCGAGCTGATCCGGGCCATGGGCCTCTACAACCGGCTGCCGAGCCTGATCCTGAGCTACCTGATCTTCACGCTCCCCTTCACCGTCTGGGTGCTCACCACCTTCATCCGGGCACTGCCGAAGGAACTGGAGGAGGCGGCGATCGTGGATGGGGCCAAGCCCTTCACCATCGTGACCCGGGTGTTCCTGCCGCTGCTGGGCCCGGCACTCATCACGACCGGCCTGCTCGCCTTCATCGCCGCCTGGAACGAGTTCCTGTTCGCGCTGACCTTCACCCTGTCGGGCGAGCAGCGCACCGTGCCGGTGGCGATTGCCCTGATCTCGGGTGCGTCGGCCTACGAGCTGCCCTGGGGCAACATCATGGCCGCGAGCGTGGTGGTGACCGTGCCGCTGATCGTGCTGGTGCTGATCTTCCAGCGCCGGATCGTGTCGGGGCTGACCGCCGGCGCGGTGAAGGGATGAGGGCGGTGCTGCGGCCGGGGGAGGACTGATGGCCAGGATCGAGCTGGTCGGGGTCGGCAAGCGATTCGGCTCGGTGGAAACCATCCGGGACGTGAACCTCGACCTGCATGACCGCGAGTTCGTCGTGTTCGTAGGGCCGTCCGGGTGCGGCAAGTCGACCCTGCTCCGGCTGGTGGCCGGGCTGGAGGACGTCAGCACCGGCGAGATCCGCTTCGACGGGCAGGTGGTCAACGAATTGACCCCGCCAGAGCGCGGCATCGCCATGGTGTTCCAGTCCTACGCGCTCTACCCGCACATGAGCGTGTTCGAGAACATGATGTTCGGCCTGAAGCTGGCGAGGACCGACCGGGCGGAGGCCGAGCGGCGGGTGCGCGAGGCGGCGCGCATCCTCCAGCTCGACCGGCTCCTCGACCGCAAGCCGCGCGAGCTCTCCGGCGGGCAGCGCCAGCGGGTCGCGATCGGCCGGGCGATCACCCGCGACCCGAAAGTGTTCCTGTTCGACGAGCCGCTCTCCAACCTGGACGCCGCGCTACGCGTGCAGATGCGCATCGAGATCGCCAAGCTGCACCGGCGGCTGGACGCAACCATGATCTACGTGACCCACGACCAGGTCGAGGCGATGACGCTGGCCGACCGGATCGTGGTGCTGGATGCCGGCGAGGTCCGCCAGGTTGGCACGCCGATCGATCTCTACCAGCACCCGGCCAACCGGTTCGTCGCCGGCTTCATCGGCTCGCCCAAGATGAACTTCCTCCCGGCCAGCTATCCCAAGGGCATCGCGATCCCGCACGAGGCGGTGGAGGTCGGTGTGCGGCCCGAGCATCTGCGGCTGGGCGAGCCCGCAGCGGCGTCGGTGGAGGGACGGGTACTGGCGGTGGAGCGGCTGGGGGCGGAGAGCTGGGTCTATGTCGACCTGGGCCTGGACGAGCCGCTGGTGGTGAAACATGCCGGCATGGCCGATCTTCCGCCGGAGGGCGCGGTGACGGTCGGGCTGCCCGCCGAGGCCTGCTATCTGTTCGATCAGCAGGGACGCAGCCTGCCGCGGGCGGCGTTCGGCTGAGCCTCGCTGCGCTGGCGCCGCCGGCTCCGTCCTTCTACGCTGTCACGGATGGCCTTCGGTGCAGGGGAGGGGTGAAGCGATGACGTTGCAGAACGAGCGGGTCGCATGGTTCAACGGCGAGTTCATGCCGGAGCGCGAGGTGCGGATCCCGTTCCGGGATTCCAGCTGGATCTATGGCGACGGCTGCTTCGACATGACCCGGAGCTTCGGCCACAAGCTGTTCAAGGTGAAGGAGCATGTCCAGCGGCTCTACCGCTCCCTGAAGTATCTGCGGATCGATCCGGGCTACAGCCCGGAGGAGATGTGCCGGCTCAGCGAGGAGCTGTTCGAGCGCAACCGGCATCTGCTCGGGCCCGACGACGACTACTGGATGGCCCAGCGGATCAGCCGGGGCGTACGGCCGGTGGAGGGCGACAATCTCGACCATCACGGGCCGAACATTGTGCTGGAATGCATGCCGCTGCCGTTCCGCCAGCGCGCCAGCCTGTACGAGGAAGGCATCAAGGTGGTGGTGCCGTCCGCCAGGCGCACCCCGCCGGTGAGCCTGAGCCCCAGGATCAAGTCGCACAACTACCTGAACCTGATCGTGGCGAGCCAGGAAGTGCACGCCATGGATCCCTCGGCCTGGGCGATCCTGCTCGACATCAACGGCAACCTGTCCGAGGGCCTGGGCTCCAACATCTTCGTGGTCAAGGACGGGGTGATCCTGACTCCGCACGAGCGCTACGTGCTACCCGGCGTGTCGCGGCAGACCGTGATCGACTTGGCGAGGTCCGAGGGGCTGCGGCTGGAGGAGGCTGATATCGACCTCTACGACGCCTACAATGCCGACGAGGTGTTCATCACCTCGACCTCGCTCTGCCTCTGCCCGGCCAGCCGGGTGAACGGCGTGGAGATCGGGCCCAAGGGGCAGGTCTGGGGGCCGGTCACGCGGCGGCTGGCCGACGCCTATTGCCGGCTGGTCGATTTCGACTGGGTGGCGCAGTATCGCCGCCATCTGGACCCGAGCGCGCCGTCTCGGCCGTTCTGAGTAGTGCTTGTGCCTGAGTGCGGCTCGAACCTGAGCGCGCTCAGCGCAGCTCGAAGGTCTGGCCGGCTACGGTGATCACCGTGACCTCGAGCAGGTGCGCATCGGTGAGGCTCGGGTGGCCCGCCACCACAACCGGGGTGCCGGGGGCGAGCTGCGCCTCCGTCAGGCCCTGCCCGGCCAGAACCGCGGGCGGACCTAGCAGGCAGCGCCAGCTCTGCTCCTGCGCAGCCAGCACGACCACGAGCTCGGGCGGGCGATAGGTCACCTCCGCCACCGGGGCTTCAATCGTCAGCAGAGCATCGGGGTCGAAGCCCGCCGGGACATCTCGTTCCAGAGGCGCTGCGGCGCATCCCGCCAGCATGCCCGCGAGCATGGCGAACGTCACGCGCCGGTGCATGGTCGTCTCCTCAGCGTGTCTGATGTCTTCCGGGCGGGAATGACCACGGCGCAGCGCTGCCTGGGAATAGGGCGGCCCCAAGAAAAACGGGCAGCCGGTTGCCCGGCTGCCCGTCCATCCAGCCTGACCCACTGTGCGAGCCAGTAGCGGCTGACCATACAACTGCGGCGCAAAACAGGCGCCGGCTGACAATCTAGTATCGCACGCAGCACATATTCATGAGGATTTGTCTCGCGCAGACGTAGGACCTCGGAGATCGATCCGAAGATATTCTTCGGCACATCAATCTTGAGGAAACGGCTCCTTGACGTCCGATGCGATCCGTATCTTCGTCACGAGGGCAAGGCGTCAGCGACGAACTTCATCGCGGGCGACCTGACCTTGGGGACGGCCGTACGTAACTATCACCTTGTTAGTGCCAATCTGTCGGCACACACACAATCCCCGATTATGAACGGCTGATCAACTATTTCCTGCGACATAAAACGTTCAAGATCTAGCTTTTCCAGGAAAAGCCGGTCAGTGGCCGGCAAGGCGAAACGGCCGGTAGGCAAGATCAACCGTTACCGTTCACAAGCTCAACCACGCTGACGGTGCAACGCAGCTATCCGGCAGATGTGCCGGAGTACGCGGGTTATTGCCGGAAGCGTCGGCCTTTCGCCCGGCCGTACCAACCTGGGACCTGAGGTGACAGGTATGTTCTGTTTTTGTCGTTCCGGTTACTTCCGGAAAGACGTGCGGGTCGATCCCAGGGAGCCCACCTCACCCCTGGTCGCGCCTCGCGCAGGCTGGTAGCAGCCAGCCGCAACCTGCCCACTGTCGGAGTGACCGATCCCGTGACCCAGCTCGAACTCGCTCCCGTCCTGGCCGAGGTGGATCGGCAGTTCCCGGCGGCACTGGAGCGGCTCAAGCAATTCCTGCGCTTCCCCTCGATCGCCACCGATCCGGCCTATCATGCGGCCAGTCGCGACTGCGCCGCCTGGCTGGCGGCGGAGCTCCGCGCGATCGGGTTCGAGGCGGGGCTGCGGCAGACGCCGGGCATGCCGATGGTGGTAGCCCACCATCCCGGCCCGCCAGGCGCGGACGTGCCGCATCTGCTCTATTACGGCCATTACGACGTGCAGCCGGTGGATCCCGTCGAGCTGTGGGACAGCCCGCCCTTCGAGCCGACCGTGGTGGGGGCGCCGGGTGCGGAGCGGGTGGTCGCGCGGGGTGCCGTCGATGACAAGGGTCAGGTGATGACCTTCGTCGAGGCGTTCCGCGCCTGGATGCAGGTGCACGGCACGCTGCCCTGCCGGGTGACCGTGTTCGTGGAGGGCGAGGAGGAGGGCTCGTCGCCGTCGCTCGAGCCCTTCATGCAGGCCAACCGGGACGAGCTGCGGGCCGATTTGTGCCTGATCTCGGACACCGGCATGGTCTCGCCCGACCAGCCCGCCATCACCACCTCGCTGCGCGGCCTGGCTTATGTGGAGGTCACGGTGCACGGGCCGGCCATGGATCTCCATTCCGGGATGTATGGCGGGGTCGCGGTCAACCCGAACAACCTGCTGGTGCGGATCCTGGCCGAGATGAACGACGCCGACGGGCGGGTCACCCTCCCGGGCTTCTATGACGGCATCGAGGAACCCTCGGCTGCGGTGCTGGCCTCCTGGCGGGACTTCCCGGTCACCGAGGCCGAGTTCCTGGGTGCTGTCGGGCTCACAGGGCCGCATGGCGAGCGGGGCCGCACCTTCCTGGAGCGCAACTGGACCAGGCCGACCCTGGACATCAACGGGATCTGGGGCGGCTATACCGGCGACGGCACCAAGACCGTGATCCCGGCCAACGCGTCGGCCAAGATCAGCGCGCGACTGGTGCCTGGCCAGCGCTGGGAGACAATCGCCCCGGCGATCCGCCAGTTCGTCGAGGACCGGCTGCCGCCCGACTGCCGGCTGACCTTCCAGGACTTCGGCTCCTCGCCCGGCATCACCGTGCCGACGGAGGGGCCGTGGATCGAGGCGGCGCGCGCCGGGATCCGGCAGGTGTTCGGCCGGGAGCCGGTGCTGATGGGCTGCGGCGGCTCGATCCCCGTGGTTGGCAGCATCCGCGAGATCCTGGGCATGGACACGCTGCTGGTGGGCTTCGGCCTGGACGACGACCGGGTGCACAGCCCGAACGAGAAGTTCGACCTGATCTGCCTCCGGCGCGGCATTGAGACCCATGCGGCGCTGCTGGACCGGCTGGCGGCCGTGCGGCGCTGACCAGCGCCGGCTGACTGTCGTCGGAACCGGCTGGAGGACGGCAGCCGCGAGAGTGGCTGCCATGCCGGTCGAGTGCATCTGCCCACTTGCCGGATCGGCTTCGCTTCCCTATGGCGCCCTGGGTGCGACATCGTAGCGCCCGATCAACTCTCGGCGGGAAGAGCGTCCAATGCAGATCGGGGTGCCGAAGGAGCGCGCCGCGCACGAGCGTCGTGTCGCGGCGACACCAGAGACGGTAAGAAAGCTGAAGGCGCTCGGGGTTGACGTGCTGGTCGAGGCCGGTGCCGGTGCCA
>NZ_WUJP01000295.1 GCF_009806515.1 Geminicoccus flavidas
ATTGCGAGATCGCCGACCAGCTATTCGCCGATGCCGGGGCCACGATCGTGCCGGACGCGGCCGCCGTGTTCGCGGCTGACATCGTGCTGAAGGTCAAGCGGCCGGACGAGAGCGAGATGGCGCTGCTCCGCCCGGGCCAGGTCCTGGTGGGGCAGCTCGACCCCTACATGAACAAGGGCCAGGTCCAGGCCTATGCCGCGAAGAAGGTCGCAGCCTTCGCGCTGGAGCTCCTGCCGCGCACCACGCGCGGCCAGGCGATGGACGTCCTGTCCAGCCAGGCCAACCTCGCCGGCTACAAGGCGGTGCTCGACGCGCTTGAGCATTATGCACGCGTGATGCCGATGATGATGACCGCGGCCGGCACGGTCACCGCCGCCAAGGTCTTCGTCATGGGCGCCGGTGTCGCCGGCCTGCAGGCGATCGCGACGGCCAGGCGCCTGGGTGCGGTGGTCACCGCCACCGATGTCCGGCCGGCCGCCAAGGAGGAGATCGCCTCGCTGGGTGCGAAGTTCGTGGGCTTCATCCCCGAGGGTGCCGCCACCGCCGGCGGCTATGCCCGGGCGCTCACGCCCGAGGAGCAGGCCAAGCAGCAGGAAGTGATCGCCGAGCACATCAGGAACCAGGACATCGTGATCACCACCGCGCTGATCCCGGGCCGCAAGGCGCCGGTGCTGGTGACCGAGGCGATGGTGGCCTCGATGAAGCCCGGCTCGGTGATCGTGGACCTGGCGGTCGAGACCGGCGGCAATGTCGCAGGCTCGAAGGTGGGCGAGGTGGTGGAGAAGAACGGCGTGAAGATCGTGGGCAACCCGAACGTGCCTTCCCGCCTGGCACCGGCGGCCTCGACCCTCTATGCGCGCAACCTCCTGAACTTCGTGACCCTCCTGGTCGACACGGAGACCAAGGGGCTGGTCATCAACCGCGAGGACGAGCTGATCAAGGGCACCCAGCTCACCGACACGAACGGTGCGGTGGTCCACGACGCCTTCCAGGCCGCCTGAACGACGCTGGAGAAAAGAACATGGAACTGATCGATCACAGCGTCTTCAATCTGATCATCTTCGTGCTGGCGATCTTCGTCGGCTACTACGTGGTCTGGTCGGTCACCCCCGCCCTGCACACGCCGCTGATGGCGGTCACCAACGCGATCAGCTCGGTGATCATCGTGGGTGCCCTGGTGGCCATGGGCTCCGGCAGCACCATAGCCCTGGTGTTCGGCTTCATCGCCGTGGTGCTGGCGGCGGTGAACATCTTCGGCGGCTTCGCGGTGACCCACCGGATGCTCGCCATGTTCAAGAAGCGCGGCTGAGGAGTGCCCGCATGAGCCCCAACCTCGCCGCCATCGGCTACCTGATCGCCGCGGTCTGTTTCATCGTCAGCCTGCGCGGCCTCTCCTCGCCGGCCACCTCCCAGCGCGGCCTGCAGGCCGGCATCCTGGGCATGGGCCTGGCGATCGTCATCACGCTTCTGTCCCTGCAGCAGCCATCCGTCCTGGCCTATGTGCTGATCCCCGCAGCACTAGTGATCGGCGGTGGTGCCGGCTTCTACATCGCCCGCACCGTGGCGATGACCGCGATGCCGCAGCTGGTCGCGGCCTTCCACTCGCTGGTGGGCTTGGCCGCGGTGTTCGTCGCCGCCGGCGCGTTTGCAAGTCCCGAGGCCTTCCACATCCTGGTGCCGGGCACCACCGACACGATTAAGGGCCTCTCACTCGTCGAGATGGGCCTGGGTGCTGTGGTCGGTGCCATCACCTTCACCGGCTCGATCATCGCCTTCGCCAAGCTCCAGGCGATCATGGGCTCCGCACCGATCATGCTGCCGGCCCGCCACGTCATCAACATCGCGATCGGCGTGATCATCCTCCTGCTGCTGATCTGGCTGATCGTGGCGCAGAGCACGACTGCCTTCGTGCTGCTGATCCTGTTCTCGCTCTTGATCGGCGTGCTCCTGATCATCCCGATCGGCGGTGCGGACATGCCGGTCGTGGTGTCGATGCTGAACAGCTATTCGGGCTGGGCGGCGGCCGGCATCGGCTTCACCCTGAACAACCAGGCGCTGATCATCACCGGCGCGCTGGTCGGCAGCTCGGGTGCCATCCTCAGCTACATCATGTGCAAGGCGATGAACCGCTCGTTCATCTCCGTGATCCTGGGCGGGTTCGGGGAGACCGGCGGTGCCGCCACTGCCGGTGGCGAGCAGAAGCCGGTCAAGGCGGGCTCGGCTGAGGATGCCGCCTTCATGATGCAGAACGCGCAGAAGGTCATCATCGTGCCGGGTTACGGCATGGCGGTGGCCCAGGCCCAGCATTCGGTGCGCGAGCTCTACGACGCGCTCACCAAGGAAGGCGTGGAGGTCAAGTTCGCGATCCATCCGGTGGCGGGCCGCATGCCCGGCCACATGAACGTGCTGCTGGCCGAGGCGAACATCCCCTACGACGTCGTCTTCGAGATGGACGACATCAACAGCGAGTTCGGCCAGGCCGACGTGGCTTATGTGATCGGCGCCAACGACATTACCAACCCCGCCGCCAAGACCGACAAGACCTCGCCGATCTACGGCATGCCGGTGCTCGACGTGGACCGGGCCAAGGCGGTGTTCTTCGTGAAGCGCTCGATGGCGGCCGGGTATGCCGGCATCGAGAACACGCTGTTCAGCCAGGACAACACGATGATGCTGTTCGGCGATGCCAAGAAGATGACCGAGTCGATCGTCAAGGCGATGACCGGCGGCGGGCACTGAGCGGCCGGCATCCGGCGATGCATCATGCGGCGGCGCCGAGGAAGACCTCGGCGCCGTTGTCGCTTGTGAAGGCCGGCTCCGTCCTACATTTGCCGGCATTGTAGGACGGAGCCGGCTATGCGGAAGGTGAGTGCCCGGGAAGACAGCCAGAACTTCGCTAGACTGCTGGCCGAGGTAGCAGTTGGTGAAACGGTGGTGATCACCAAGCGAGGTCAGGAGATCGCCAAAATGGCGCCAGTCTCGTCGGAACTACGCGGCACCGACGCGGAGCGGCAGGCCAGGATCGACGAGTTCATTCGCTGGCTGCGTGAAGGCGTCGAGTTCCCCAAATCGTTCGAGTTCAATCGGGACGAGATCTACGACCGTTGATCGGCGTCGATACCAACGTCCTGGTCTATGCCGCGGCGCATGGACGACCCACGTCATTTCAAAGCTGCGGCGATCATCGAGATCCTGTTGACCGAGCAGCGTCTGTTCCTCCCGTTGCAGACCCTGGCCGAGCTGCATCATGTGCTGCGCCGCAAGGCTGGCATGGCGCCGCAGGATCTGGCCGGACGGATCGGCACCTATCTGGAACTCGCCACGGTCGAGCCGTACCGGCCGGATGATCTCGTCCGCGCGATGGAAGTCATCACGAGACACCGGTTGTCGCTCTGGGATGGTCTGATCTGGGCGGTTTGCGATCGGATGGGCGTGCCGGTCCTGCTGAGCGAGGACCTGCAGGATGGGCGCATGCTCGGTGGGGTGATGTCCCTCGATCCGTTCGGCGGCCGGATGGCGCGCTTCCTGACGATCTGATCGACCTGCCCCTCAGTCGTGCTCCACTGGCCGCCGGCGCATCGACTTCACGCCTGAGCGCTGTGCCTTCGCCGCCAGCCTGCGCTCCTTCGCGCCCTTGGTCGGCCGGGTGGCGCGGCGGGTCTTGGGCCGGACCGTGGCTGCCTGGATCAGCGCCACCAGGCGGGCCAGCGCGTCCTCGCGGTTGCGCTCCTGGGTGCGGAAGTTCTGTGCGTGGATGATCAGGATGCCGTCCTGGGTCAGGCGTGAGCCGGCCAAGCGGATCAGGCGCTGGCGGACGTCCTCGGGCAGGGAAGGCGAGTTCAGGACGTCGAAGCGCAGCTGCACCGCGGTCGACAGCTTGTTGACGTTCTGGCCGCCCGGGCCGGACGCGCGCACGAAGCTCTCGTCCAGCTCGCGCGGATCCAGCTGAATGGTTGGGGTGACGGGGATCATCGGCGGGTTTCCGGCCAGGGGCGGCTCTTCATAGCGGAAGGGCAGCAGCGTTGACCACCATGGCACCGCCCGCGAATGATCCAACGCCCTTCAGCCAGAACAGCGAGATCCTGCCCATGTCCATGTCGAGCAAGACCGTCCTCGTCACCGGGGCCACCGCCGGCATCGGCCAGGCGATCGCCCGGGAGCTGGCCGGGCGTGGTGCGAGGCTGCTGCTCACCGGCCGCAACGGGGCGGCCGGCCGGGCGCTGGAGGCGGAGCTGGCGGGCAATGACGGGAAGGCCCGCTTCGTCCGGGCCGACGTGACCGATCCGGGGGCTGCCAAGCTGCTGACGCAGGCAGCGGTCGAGACGTTCGGCCGGCTGGACGTGCTGGTTAACAATGCGGGCATCGTCATCCGCGGCGACGCCCTGCACTGCAGCGACGAGGACTGGGAGCGGATCATGGCGACCAACGTCACTGCCCTGTTCCGGCTGAGCCGGGAGGTGCTGCCGGTGATGCAGCGCCAGGGCGGCGGCGCCATCGTCAACATCGCCTCGGACTGGGGGCTGGTGGGTGCAGTGGGTGCGGTAGCTTATGGCGCCAGCAAGGGCGCTGTCGTGCAGATCACCCGCTCCATGGCGATCGACCACGCGCGCGATGGCATCCGGGTCAACGCGGTCTGCCCGGGCGATACCGACACGAGCATGCTGGATGGGGCGATGGCGGGGCATGATCGGGCGGCCGAGCTGGCCCGGATGGGTCAGGCCCTGCCGCTCGGCCGGGTGGGCCAGCCCGTCGAGATCGCCAAGGTCGTGGCCTTCCTTGCCTCGGACGACGCGAGCTTCATCACCGGCGCCTGCCTGCCCGTGGATGGCGGGAACACCGCGCAGTAGCGGCGGGGCTCAGTCGCGGGTGGCGACCCGGCCGGCTGCCAGCAGCAGCACCACGCCCGCCAGTGCCAGCAGGCCAAGCGAGGCAGCCAGGCCGATCCCGTGCGCCAGCAGGCCGATCAGCGGCGGGCCGGCCAGGAAGCCGAAATAGCCGATCGTGGTGACCGCGGCGACGCCGGCACCCGGGCTCACACCCGGGAGGCGGGCCGCGGCGCCGATCAGGATCGGCACGATGTTGGCAGCGCCCAGACCGATCAGGCCGAAGCCCGCCGCTGCCAGCGGTGCCACCGGCACCAGCGTGGCGACCAGGAAGCCCAGCGCGATCAGGACGCCGCCGCCGCGCAGCACCGTGACCCGGCCGAAACGTGCGGTGGCTGCGTCACCGACGAAGCGGCAGCCGGCCATCGCCAGCGAGAAGGCGGCAAAGCCCGCGGCCGCCATGGCCGGGGTGGCACCGGCGTTCTGGATCAGGTGCAGGGCGCTCCAGTCGGCCGAGGCACCTTCGACCACCATCACCATCATGGCGAGCAGGCCCAGCGCCAGTGAGGCCTTGTTGGGCAGCATGAAATGCGGCTCGGCCTCGTGGCGATCCGGGTCCGGCAGCGGCTGCACCCAGCGCCAGACCAGGGCCAACACCAGGGCGAACAGGCCGGCGGCCAGCAGCATTGCACCGCCCTCGTCCAGCCCCGCCCCGATCAGCAGC
>NZ_WUJP01000296.1 GCF_009806515.1 Geminicoccus flavidas
CCGCCGATTGCGGCACCCGCCAGCCCGCCCAGGCTCCAGAAGCCGTGGAACGAGGACATAGTCGGGCGCGCGCGGGCCCGCTCGACATCGGTGGCTTGCGCGTTCATCGCGACGTCCAGGCCGCCATTGCAGATGCCGAACAGGAGGGCCGCGGCGAACAGGCTGGGCAGGCCGGGCGCCAGCACCGGCAACGCCATCACCAGCACGAAGCCGGCGGCAAAGCCGAGAGTGGCGCGATCGGCACCATTGCGGCCGGCCAGCCAGCCTGCCGCCGGCATTGCCGCGATGGCACCGGCCGCGACCGTGAGCAGCATCATGCCGAGCAGGAATTCGTCGATGCGTTGCGCAGCACCGATCAGCGGGATGTGGACGGCCCACAAGCCGATGGCCGTGCCGTTGACCATGAAGATGGCCGACGTCCCCAGCCGGTTGCGCCCGATCCGCTCTCCGGCAGGCAGGGTGACAACGGCGCTCACGACGGCAGCTCCCCGCCCTGCCGGGCCTTGGGCAGGATCATCGCCAGGATTGCCCGCTGGCGCTGCTCCGGCAGGACAGTGATGAAGCTCGTCATGAATTGGCCGGTGGTTTGCGCATGGTCGTGCACGACAACGGTCAGGCCGCCGGGAAGATCCGGACATTGGCCGGGCGAAGATGCACGGCATCGCCCTTTGCGACGCACAGGTCGCGCCAGCGCGCCGGCGGCAGCGAGACCTCGACTGGGTCGCTGCCCTGGAGGTCCAGGTCGATCCGGATCACTGGGCCCAGTGCCGTGACATGGCGGACCAGGGCCGGCACGCTGTCCGGCCGCGGCTCCCGGCTGATCTCGATCTCCTCGGGCCGTACATAGGCGATGCCGTCGCCCGCAGCACCCTCCAGTGCGAAGCTGCGGCCCAGCACCCGCGCGGTGCCGCCCTCGCCGCGATAGGGTACCCGGTTCACCTGGCCAAGGAACTCGTACACGAACGGGTTGGCGGGCCGGTCATAGATCTCGGCCGGGGCGCCGATCTGCTCGATGCGGCCCTTGTTCATCACCACGACCCGGTCGGCCAGCTCCAGCGCCTCCTCTTGGTCGTGGGTCACGAACACCGAGGTCAGGCCCATCTCCTGGTGGAGGCGACGCAGCCAGCGGCGCAGGTCCTTGCGCACCTGGGCGTCCAATGCCCCGAACGGCTCGTCCAGCAGGAGCACGCGGGGCTCGATGGCCAGTGCCCGGGCCAGCGCCACGCGCTGGCGCTGGCCGCCGGAAAGCTGGGTGGGATAGCGCTGCGCCATGCCTTCGAGCTGGACGAGGCGGAGCAGCTCTCCGACTCGTGCCGCGATCGCGGCACGGGTCGGGCGTTGCGCGCGCGGCTTGACGCGCAGGCCGAACGCCACGTTCTCGAACACGGTCATGTGCCGGAACAGGGCGTAGTGCTGGAACACGAAGCCCACCGCCCGCTCGCCCACCGCCCGCGCTGTGGCATCGTCGCCGTTGAACAGCACCTGGCCCCGGTCGGGGAACTCCAGCCCGGCGATGATGCGCAGCAGCGTGGTCTTGCCCGAGCCGGAAGGGCCCAGCAGGGCGACGAGCTCACCCTGGTGGATCACCAGGTCGAGATCGTCCACGGCACGGAAGCCGCCGAACTCCTTGGCCACACCCTTGACCGTGATCGTCATCGCAAAAGGGCTCCGATAGTCCGGTCAGTGGCGCCGGGTCGCGGCGAGCTCGGCGCCGTAGCGCC
>NZ_WUJP01000279.1 GCF_009806515.1 Geminicoccus flavidas
TGGCCGCGACAGGGCGGGTCACTACGACCGCGGTGCCGGGTGCCCTGGCACCGCACGAGGAGCATCCGGACGAGGTGGCAGCGGCGATCGGCAGCTTTCTCGGGCGCAGTGCCTAGCGCATCAGCCGATCGCGCGGGTCTCGCCCACCGCCATCACCCAGCCCCAGTCATCGGCCAGTCCGGCACTGCCGATCGCCCGGCGAAAGCGCACCGGTGGCTCGAAGGGCGGCTCGTCGGTCAGGCGCACCACGCCCCAGTGCATGCCCAGCACGCGGCGCGCGCGGAACAGCCGGCCGATCTCGACCGCCTCTTCCGGCGTGCAGTGCGACGCCTGCATCAGCTTGCGCGGCTCGTAGGCGCCGATCGGCAGCAGCGCCAGGTCGACGCCGCCATAGCCGGCGCCCAGCTCCTGGAACACCGGGCCGAACGCCGTATCGCCGGAAAAATAGACCCGCTTGCCGGGCGTGGTCAGGAGGAAGCCGCCCCAGAGCGAGCGGTTGCGGTCCCAGAGCGTGCGGGCCGAGAAATGGATCGCCGGCAGGCAGGTGACCGACAGGTCCGGGCCGCCGGAGGTCTGGTGCCAGTCGAGCTCGACCACGCGGGCGAACCGGCCGGTATCGACATAGCCCGCGACCTGCAGCGGGCAGATCAGGGTAGCCTCCGCCGCCAGCGGCAGCCGTTCCAGGGTCGGCCGGTCCAGATGGTCGTAGTGGTTGTGCGACAGTAGCAGGAGGTCGATCGGCGGCAGGTCGGCCGCGGCGAGTGCCACGGGTGAGAAGCGCTTGGGCCCGAACGGCGGGATCGGCGAGGCGTATTCAGACAGGAACGGATCGAGGGCGATCCAGCGTCCGTTCAGCCGGAGCAGGAACCCGGCATGGCCCAGCCAGGTGACGATATCGCCGTCCGCCGCTGCCGCCAGCGCCGCCTTGGCCGCACCCGGCTCCAGCACATGGCCATCCTGCAGCTCGACCGGCTGGCGGCGGGTGAAGCCCCGCCACATGAACGCCCACCATTCGCTGCGCTCGCCGCCGCGCACGGGGCTACCGGGCGGGTTGCGGAAGCCGCCGTCCACATGGTGCCAGGGCATGTCGGGAAGCTGTCTCGGTTCGCTTTGGCCGCCACCGCAACTGGTCAGGAGGAGCGGCGCGCTCGCCAGGCTTGAGAGGACGGTACGGCGGGTGGGTGATGTCATCGCCGCCAGGATGCGGGCGATTGCCTCGGTCGTCCAGACCGCCCGCCGCGGCACCGGTTGTACGACCTGGGCCGGGCGGCGCCGGATGATGCCCGGTCAGCGCCGGTGCCAGCCTTGTCTTGAAACCGTCGCGGGACGGGTCTACGCAGATCGTGGAAGACGAGGAAACCCGAGCAAAAGGGGGCGTGCCGCAACCACGCAGACCTTCAGCCAACGACGTTTCGCCTCGATCTCGGCGAATGCCCACCTGTCCGCGTCGGCCTTCCCGGCGCTGGTTCTCAACGCCGATTTCCAGCCGCTCAGCTGGTACCCGCTCTCGGTCTGGAGCTGGCAGGACACGGTCCGGGCCATGTTCCTCGACCGGATCGCGGTGCTCTCCCACTACGACCGGGTGATCCGCTCGCCCGGCCAGGAGCTGCGGCTCCCCAGCGTGGTGGCCCTCAAGCAGTACGTGCCGCAGGAGCGGCGCCCGCCGTTCACCCGCTTCAACCTGTTCCTGCGTGACCGCTTCAGCTGCCAGTACTGCGGCATCACCGCGCCGATCCAGGAGCTGACCTTCGACCATGTGGTGCCGCGCTCGCGCGGCGGCCGCACGTCCTGGGACAACATCACCACCGCCTGCACCCGCTGCAACCTGCGCAAGGGCAGCCGCCTGCCGCGGGAATGCGGCATGCACCCGTTGAGCCGCCCGCAGCAGCCCAGCACTCACCAGCTCCGGCAGAACGGTCGGCAGTTCCCGCCGGGCTATCTGCACGAGAGCTGGCGCGACTTCCTCTACTGGGACAGCGAGCTGGAACCTTGAGCTGGCGGCGGGACCCGCCCGCCGCCGGGCTCGCGGTCACTGCCAGAAGTCGATCACATCCGTGTCGAGCGGGAACTGCTCGGTGCGGAACTGCGGCGCCGGCCGCAGGAACCGGCGGAAATTCCCGCCCATGTCGGCAGGCACGGCCGAATCCGGGATGTTGCCGGCCAGCTTGAAGCGGTCGATCACGAAGGGCAGACCTTCGGAGCCCAGGACGGATTTGCCGTCCATGATGTGGAAGTGCAGATGGGGTGCCGAGGTGTTGCCGCTGTTGCCGAGCCGGCCCAGCACCGTGCCGGCGCGCACCTTCTGCCCGACCCGGACCCGCACGGAGCCGGGCTTCATGTGGGCATAGAAGGCGTAGTAGCCGTTGCCAATATCCAGCACGACGTGATTGCCGTCGACATTGGCCAGGGTGATGGTGCTGGGATCGGGCAGCCTCGGCGGAACCTGGTCGGGCAGCCCGTCCAGCGTCGAGACGACCGTCCCGTCCGCCACCGCATAGATCCTCGCACCATAGGCGGTATAGCTCTCGACCCGATCGACCGGGCCGTTGCGCAGGCGCCCGTGCTCGTCCAGGCGCACCCAGTCGATGGCGAAGCGCTGGGCGAAATGGAGCTTGCCGTTGACCGGCAGTCCGGTCGACCGGTGGACGCCGGGCTCGCAGCAGCCGTTGATGGCGAGCCAGCCCTTGCCCGCCAGCGGCGGGTGGATCTTCGGCAGTTCGCGGGTGACGTCCAGGGTGGCGGCTTCGTAGTGCTGTTCGGCCGGATTCGGATCGGTGGCGTCCAGGCCCGCGCCCGTGAGATCCAGCATGTGGCTGAGCTGGACCGGGATGTTCTGGCGCGCCACGGCGAGGTTGACCAGGAACAGGCGGGTGGCGTTCAGCTCGATTTCGGCGTTCTCCGCCGGCCGGTTGTCGAGCTGCTTCAGCCTGCCCGCGAACGATGGCGGATCGAACGCCGCCAGGACCTGGGCGGGCTTCTCGGGCTGCCGGGGCGTGGGAGCCTGGCTGGTGGCCTTGCCGGGGCGCGGCGGCATGCCCACGACATCCACCTGTTCCAGCGTCGCCGGCACGCCGCGCGTATTGGTCAGCTCCAACTCGTAGACGAAGTGCCACCGGCCATCCGTCCCGGGAACGGGCGTGGTGGCGGGGTTGAACGGCACCGCGGTCAGTGGCGTGAACACATCTTCGGCTGCGTCCGCTGCCGCGCCGGCAGCGAGCAGGCCGGCAGCGGACAATAAGCTCAAATAGTGACGCTTCATGATATTCCCGTTCGCAGGAATGACTTGCTTTAGAAAGACCAG
>NZ_WUJP01000297.1 GCF_009806515.1 Geminicoccus flavidas
ATTCCAGCACGGTCTTGATCACCAGCGTGACCAGGCCCAGCAGGGCCAGGAGGCTGGCGACCGCGAAGGCAGCCGCCGACTGGTACTCGTTGTAGAGGATCTCGATGTGCAGCGGCATGGTGTTGGTCAGGCCGCGGATATGGCCGGAGACCACGGACACCGCACCGAACTCGCCCATCGCGCGGGCGTTGCACAGGAGCACGCCGTAGAGCAGGCCCCATTTGACGTTGGGCAGGGTGACCAGCCGGAAGGTCTGCCAGCCCGATGCGCCCAGCGACACCGCGGCCTCCTCGGCTTCCCGGCCCTGCTCGGCCATGAGCGGGATCAGCTCGCGGGCGATGAACGGAAAGGTGACGAAGATCGTGGCCAGCACGATGCCCGGCACCGCGAACACGATCTTGATGCCGAGCGGTGCGAGGAATGGGCCGAGCAGGCCACTCGTGCCGAACAGGAGCACCCAGACCAAGCCCGAGATCACCGGCGAGACCGAGAAGGGCAGGTCGATCAGCGTGATCAGCATCGACTTGCCCGGGAAGTCGAACTTGGCGATCGCCCAGGAGGCGCACAGGCCGAAGACGAGGTTCACCGGCACGGCGATCGCGGCGACCAGCAAAGTGAGCCGGATTGCTGCCAGCGCGTCGGGCTCCAGGATCGCCGCAACATAGGTGTCCCACCCGGCGCGCAGCGCTTCCACGAACACGGCGATCAGTGGCAGGACCAAAAAGCCCAGGAGGAACAGCACAGCGACGGCGGTAAGCAGCCAGCGCACGCCGCGGCCCTCACGGCTGGCCCGCCTGCGTGCGGGCAGGGCGTTCGCGGCGGGGGTGAGGGTCGCGATCATCGCCGCTCGTAGCTCCGGCTCCAGGCCTGCAGCAGGTTGATCAGCAGCAGGAGGAGGAAGGATCCCAGCAGCATCATGACGCCCACGGCGGCGGCACCCGAATAGTCGAACTCTTCCAGGCGAATCACGATCAGCAGAGGTGCGATCTCCGAATGGTAGGGCATGTTGCCGGCGATGAAGATCACCGAGCCATACTCCCCGACCGCCCGGGCGAACGCCAGGGCGAAGCCGGTCAGTGCCGCCGGCAGGATGCTGGGCAGGATCACTCGCACGACCGTCTGCAGCCGGCTGGCACCCAGCGTGGCGGCGGCTTCCTCCACCTCCTTCTCGAAGTCGGCCAGCACCGGCTCGACCGTGCGCACCACGAACGGCAGGCCGATGAACACCATGGCCACCACCACGCCCACTGGGGTGAACGCCACCTGCAGGCCGAGCGGCTCGAGGAACTGGCCGATCCAGCCGTCGCCAGCGAACAGGGCAGTGAGGGTGATGCCGGCCACCGCGGTCGGTAAGGCGAAGGGCAGGTCGACGGCGGCATCGAGCAGGCGCTTGCCGGGAAAGGGGTAGCGCACCAGTACCCAGGCAACCAGCACGCCCATCACGAGGTTGATCAGGGCCGCGATCATCGCGCCGCCGAAGCTCAGTCGCAGCGCTGCCAGCGTGCGCGGGTCGGCGGCGACCGACAGGAAATGAGGCAGGCCGTCGCCCAGGCTGCGAACGAACATCGCCGCCAGCGGGATCAGGACGATCAGCGACAGGTAGGTGACCGTCACCCCCATGGTCAGGCCGAATCCGGGCAGGACCGGGCCCTGGCGCCGACGGGCGATACTGGCGGTGCTCACGCGGAGTGGCCGTTGGTCATGGCGGCTCTGATCAGTCGGCAACCAGCAGATGCAGGGCGGCGGCTTCCGGCACCAGGGTATCGTTTTCCAGCGACACGGGCGTCACGGGCACGGGTGCATCGGGACGCGACGGGCCCGGCTCGGTGGCCCGCGGGGGCAGGGCCGCCTCTGCCCGAACCTCGGGCTGCACGGATACCGGCCGCTCCGGGGAGCCGCCCAGATCTAGGAATGGCAGGAGGATGGCCAGGCCGCCAAGCGCGAGGATGCCGCGGGCTCGTCGACGGGTCAGTCCGCCCATGGGCATGCTCCAGTTGATAAACTCTACTAATTTAGTAGTCTAATTTCGAGCAGCTTGCACGTGGTTTCTGCTGGGTCCGATGCTCAACCGGCCACGACGGCGGCCGGCGGCCACAGGTCGGCCGCCGCCGGGGCGCAGGAATGGGGCGCGGCGGCCAGGCGCGAGCGGAACGAAGCGGCCAGGACCAGCGCATCCGCCGACAGCGTGGCGAGCGAGGCGTGGACACGGCCGGGACGGCTGGCGGCATCGCCGCCCAGCTCCACGAACAGGGTGCCGGGCCCGCCCGCCCGAGCACTGGACAATCGTCCGGCCCGGCCCAGCTCGATCCGCACCAGCGCCTGGGCCGTGCCGGCCAGTTCCGAGGCCAGGAGCTGCAGCCGAGGATCGTGCGCCAGCCGGCCGAGCGGCGTCGCCTCGTCCGGGCCGATGGCCAGGCTGGAGCTGCCCGAAGCGCGCAGGCGCGAGCTCGCCTCGACCAGGAGCCAGCCGACCTCGTCGGCCGGCAGGAGCGGCCAGGGCCGGGGCGGTGACAGGTTGGCCCGGTGCCGCGCCACCGGTTCGGCCGGGGGTAGCAGGATCGTCATATGCCGCCTCCCTGCGAGACATGGATGCCGCACTCGGTCTTGTTGGTGCCCGCCCAGCGGCCGGCGCGCGGGTCCTCGCCGGCCGCGACCGGCCGGGTGCAGGGGGCGCAGCCGATCGAGCGGTAGCCCTGTTCGACCAGGGGATGGGCGGGCAGAGCGTGGCTCTGCCGGTAGGCCTCCAGGTCGTCCGCTCCCCACTGGGCCAGCGGATTGATCTTGAGGCGGCCAGTACCCTGCTCGACCTCGAAGGTCGGCAGGCCCTGGCGCTGCCCGCCCTGGAAGCGCTTGCGCCCGGTGATCCAGGCAGCGAAGCCGCCCAGGGCCTGGTCGAGCGGCTCGGTCTTGCGGAAGTGGCAGCAGACGTCGGGATCGCTCGCGTGCAGGTCGCCGCGCGGGTCGAGCCGGCCCAGCATGCGCAGGTCGGGCACGGCATTGCGCACGTCGCGCAGGCTCAGACGCTCGATCAGCAGAGCGCGATAGGCGAGGGTCGCCGGGAAATGGGCGAGCGTGTCCAGGAAGATCACCGGGATGCGGGGATCGACGCTGGCCGCCATGTGCAGGAGCACGACGCTTTCCGCACCGAACGACGACACCAGGGCGGTCCGCCCATGCAGGCGGCTGCCGGGCCCCAGCACTGCCGCCAGCAGATCCTGCCCGCATAGATGGCCATAAGCCTGGACCAGCGCGGTGCACTGGCCGGCGAGATCGGCCTGATCGGGCCTCGACTGGACGGCGGCTTCGGGCATGGTGGTCCTCCGGACGCATCGGCGCGGGAGGTGAAACTACAGCTGGTGCCGGCAACCGCCGATCGATATTTCGTAAACTACAATGTAATCTGTACTATATATCGACTAATAACTGTCAAATATGCAGAAGGATCCCTGACGCAACGAGCCCGCCGAGTCGCCCCGGCGGGCTCAGATCGTCTGCTGCATGGCTGCGCTCCAACAGGGCAAGGCCGCGGGCGAATCGCCCGGGTCACTCCTCGTCAGGGCGTGGGCGCGCGATCCCTAGAGTTCGTCGCGCTCGGCGCGCTTACGCATCAGCTTGCGGAACCGGCGGACGGCTTCCGCCTTCTCGCGGGCACGACGCTCAGAAGGCTTCTCATAGTGCCGACGCATGCGCAGCTCGCGGTACAGGCCTTCACGCTGCATCTTCTTCTTCAGCGCGCGCAGTGCCTGATCGACATTGTTGTCGCGGACCTGGACCTCGACGATGGTCGTTCTCCTCGGTGAAAAGGGGACAGGAAATGCATCGCGGTCGCGGTACCGACCGACGCGGCGGCGCCTATAGCACTCTCATTGCGTCCGGGCAATATCGCCGCCGGCTCGGTGCTCGCACGTGACGCTGGCGCGCTTAGGCTCTAGAACTTCGGCCATGACCGTCCTGCCTGTCCTGCGCATGGGCCATCCCGTGCTGCTCCAGGTCGCCCAGCCCGTCGGCGACCCGACCACGCCCGCCATCCACCGCCTCGCCGCCGACATGGTGGAGACCATGCACGCTGAGGAGGGGATCGGCATCGCCGCACCGCAGGTGGGCCAGTCGCTGCGGCTGATCGTGGTGCTGCCGCTGAGTGCGAGGCCAAGGGACGGCGAGGCCGAGGAGGTTCTGCCATTGGTGATGGCCGATCCGGTGCTGGAGCCGGTGGGGGAGGCGATGGAGGAGGCCCTCGAGGGCTGCCTGTCGATCCCGGGCCTGCGCGGCGAGGTGCCGAGATTCGCCAAGGTGCGCTGGCGGGCACGCGACCTGGCCGGCCGGGAGGTTGGCGGGATCGCGGAGGGCCTGTTCGCTCGGGTGCTGCAGCACGAGGTCGACCATCTGGACGGGATCCTCTACCCGATGCGGATGACCAACCTACGTTCCCTGGCATTCCTGGACGCCGTGCCGGGCCCGGACGACGCGCCGGAAGGCGGCCAGGCGGCGGCAAAGGACAGCGGCTCATGAAGTCGGACGAGGCATTGGCGCTCAAGGCGCTGGAAAAGGACCGGCTGTTCGAGATGGTCCTGCAGCACGTGCCGTTCGACGGCTGGGGCAGCAAGAGCCTGCAGGCCGCCGCCGCCGACCTCGGCATGACGCCCATCACCGCGCGGCGGCTGTTCCCGCAGGGCCAGGAGAGCCTCCTGGCCTGGCTGGGCGACTGGCTGGACCGGCAGGCGGCCAAGCGCCTGGCCAGCGAGGATCTGGAGCGGCTGCGCATCCGCCAGCGCATTGCCCGGCTGGTCGCGGTCCGCCTGGAAGTGCTGGCGCGGCACAAGGAGGCGATGCGCCGGGCCGTGGCCGCAGGCGCCCTGCCGCGCAACCTGTACGCCACCTCCCGCCGCATCTGGGCCGGCGCCGACGACATGTGGCGGATGGCCGGCGACCAGGGCACTAGCCGGGAGCTCGACTACTGGACCAGGCGCGGCCTGCTTTCTGCGGTGTGGGTCTCGACCTTCCTGTTCTGGCTGGAGGACCGCAGCGAGGGCGATGCCGAGACCAGGGCCTTCCTCGACCGGCGGATCGACAACGTGATGGCAGTGGCACGCCTCAAGGGCCGGGTTGAGAACATGGTCCGTGGCCTACCGGGCCTGCGGGTGTTCCTGCGTGAACCGCCAGCCGGCGGCTGCCGGAGCTGAAGCCGAGGCCCGGTCGGGTGCTTCCCATGGGACGCCCTGCCGGCCTATCACTCGGCACGGGCCGAGGCTGACCGGGCCGCGGGATCTGCTTCGCTCCTCCTGGATGGCACGATGATCGTCTATGTCGCGACCTGGCCGCGCTGCGGAAACAGCGTGCTGCGCGACCTGTTCTGGCTGAACTGGCGCCTCACGGTGACCGATCCGTACATGCCGGAAGCCGGAATCGCGACCTGGCGGGAGATCATGACCCGCAAGCATGGCATCGTGATCGACCTGGACCGGCCGCAGGTCTTCCGCCTGGGCGAGGCGGTGGGCCTGGTGCCGGGCTGGCTCGGCTGGCTCACCGAGGAGCGCCGCCGGGAACTCGCCGCCGAGCCCGTCACCTACTACCTCAAAACCCACGAGCCGCCCTTCGAGCGCTATCTCAAGGGCGAGCGGGTCGTGCAGATGATCCGCCACCCGCTGCCGGCCTGCTGGTCCTGGCACTGCCTGAGCAAGGAGGACAAGGAGCTCGCTCCGGAGTTCCTGGCGGTGCACGGCAACGGCACCACGCTCACCGGCTATGTCGAGTTCCACGAGCGCTGGCTCGCGGCGGAGGTGCCGACCATCAGGCTGGCCTATGAGCGGCATGTCCAGCATCCGGAGGCCAGCGTGCGCACGATCGCCGCCTATCTCGACTTGCCGCTCGACCAGCCCAAGGTCGCCAGCTTCGACCGGATGAACACCATGAACCCGGTCCGCTATCGGGCTGGCAAGGTCGCCGGCTGGCAGGGCACCGACGAGCAGGCCGAGGCAATCTGGTCAGCCTGCGCCGAGGTCGCCGGGCGGCTCGGCTACCGCTCGATCACTCCGGCGCCGCCCGAGCGCCAGCCGGTTCAGGCCTCGGCAGGCTCGTCCTGACGAATCACCTGCGCCTCTTCGCGCCGGGTGGCACTCACCTCCTGGGTCAGCACCGTGCTGTAGGGGCTGCCAGTCGGGATGGCCTGGGCCGGGCCGCGCTCGGTCGCGGTCGGTGCCCGGCGCCGGGTCATCCGCCACAGGGCAAACAGCCCGATCGCGGCATGGGCCACCGCCAGCAGCAGCGGGAAGGCATAGACGCCGACATGCTGCATCACGAAGGAGGTCAGGGTCGGGCCGATCGCGGCACCCAGGCCGTTGGTCAGCAGCAGCGCGCCGCTCACTCCCACGAGCTGGTCCGGGCGCATGAAGTCGTTGGTGTGCGCCACGCCCAGGGAATACATGGGCAGGCTGAGCCCGCCGAACAGGAAGAACAGAACCAGCACCAGTGTCTCGTTGCCGGGATCGGCGAGCAGGACCAGGGCGGACGACAGGGCCGCACCGAACGTCACGGCCGTGATCACCAGCCGCCGGTCCAGCCAGTCGGACAGCCGGCCAATCGGCAACTGGAACAAGGCACCGCCGATCAGCGTCACCGCCATGAACAGGGACACGGTGGCGATCGACATGCCGAACGCGCTCGCCCAGACCGGCCCCATCGCGTAGAGGCCGCCCTGGGCGATGCCGATGCCGAAGATGGTCACCAGGCCCAGGGGCGAGAGCCGCCACAGCTCGCGAAATCCGACATGGACCGGCCGGGATGGCGGCGGCGCCTGGTTGTCGGCGAGCAGGATCGGCATCAGGCCGATCGAGAACAGCATCGAGACGAAGGCGAAGAGCTGCCAGGACTGCACCGGCGCCAGGTTCAGGAGGAAGTTGCCCGCGGCGAACCCGCCGGTCTGCACCACCATGTAGAAGGAGAACAGCCCGCCGCGGGTCCGGTTGTCGGCCTTGCTGTTCAGCCAGCTCTCCGCGGTGATGTAGACGCCGCACAAGGCGAGCCCGGTCGTGAAGCGCAGGAAGAACCAGGTAATCGGGTCCACCAGGAGGATGTGGATCAGAATGATCCCAGATGCCAGCGAGGCCAGGGCCGCGAACACCCGGACATGGCCGACCGAGCCCACGAAGTGGGGCACGATGAAGGGTGCGGCGACCAGGCCCAGATAATAGGCCGACATCATGATGCCGGTGGCCGACAGGGCGAAGCCCTCGTGGGCGGCGCGCAGCGGCAGAAGCGTGCCCTGCAGCCCGTGGCCCAGCATCAGGAGCGCCATGCCCAGGAGGAGCGACCAGGCGGACAGGATCGTTCGGGTCATCTCGTTCCTTCGCGGCTCCGGCCCCTGGGTCGGCCTCGGCTGGCGGCCCTGCTACCTGATCCTCTAGGCACGTTTTCAGTCGTCATCTCGCGTGAATACGTCAAGCGGCTTGCGGAGAAAGGCTGAGATGGAGGCGGTCTGGCTGGTGCTCGTGGTGGTGGCGGCAGCGGGCTGGTCGCAGCAGCGCCGCGAGATCCGGCGGCTGGCGGCACGGCTCGACGCGCTGGAGGGGCGGCGCCCGGCCGCACCCACCATGCCCCCAGTGCCCGCCATGCCCGCAGCGCCGGTGGCCGCCTCTGCCGGGCCGGTGGAGCAATCCAGTGCCGCACCGCCGGCCGCCCTGGCAGCACCGCCCCCAGCACTACCACCCGGCAGCGACCTCGAGCGCCGGTTTGGCCAGCGCTGGCTGGTCTGGATCGGCGCGGTGGCGCTGGCGCTCGGCGGCCTGTTCGTGGTGCAGTACTCGATCGAGCAGGACCTGATTGGGCCGCGTACCCGGCTGGCTTTCGGCCTGCTGACCGGCATCGTCCTGATCCTGATGGCCGAATTGCTGCGCAAGCAGCCGGGCCGCCTCGGGCTCAGCGCCGGCCAGACCGCCGGTGCCGCCGCCGCCCTGGCCGCAGGCGGGGCGTCCGCCCTGTTCGGCGTCGCCTGGGCCTCGTTCGACCGCTACGGTCTGCTGGGTCCGGAGCTCGCGCTGGCGGCGATGGCCCTGGCCGCTGCCACGGCATTGCTGCTCGCCTGGCACCATGGCCCGCTCCTGGCGGTCGTCGCCCTGGTCTTCGCCTACCTTGCCCCCGTCCTCACAGCTACCGCTTCGCCGGACCCAGTGGCCTTCGCGGTCTGGCTGGTCGCGATCCAGCTGTTCCTGGGCCTGCTCCTGCGCTTTCGCCCATGGACATGGCTGCTGGCGCTGGACCTGCTGGGCCTCATCCCCCTAGGCATCCTGCTCATGGCCGGCAGCCAGGCCGGCACCACGCTGGCACCGCTCGTGGCTGCCGCCGCCGTCGCCCTGCCGGTCTGGCTGGCACGGGAGCCGGACTGGCCGGAGGACCGGCCGCCTGTCCGAGCTCTGCGCCGTGTGGCCGGGGTCGGCGGGCGTGCGTGGCTGGGCGGCCTGCTGCTGGCAGCCTCTGCCGTGGCGGCGAGCGAGCAGAGTGACCTTGCTTTGCTGCCGCTGCCGATCGCGGCGCTGGTCCTGGTCACGGCTGCCCTGGTCGCTCGCGCCCGCCTCCATGTCGCCTTTGCCGGCGCCTTTGCCGTGGCCATTGCCGCTGCCCTGATCGACCTGCCGATCGTCGGCACCGCGATGGCGGAGATGCTGGGCGATCCGGTGACCGCAACCCCCGCCTGGCGCTGGCTCGCTCCGGAGCTGGCGTCCTATGCCTGGTTCTGCGCGCTGACCGCGGCAGCCTTCTTCCTGGCCGGCTGGACCGGCGCGCTTCACGCACGGCCATCCGGCGGGTTCGCGGCACTGGCCGTGGTGGTCCCGCTGGTGCTCCTGGCGATCGCCTATGCCCGGATCGAGGGGTTCGCGGCCGCCCCGCGCTGGACCGTCGTGGCCCTGGTCATGGCCGGCCTGTTCCTCCTGGCCGCCGAGCGGACGGCGCGGTTCGCCGGACAGACGGCGGCCGTGGCGGCCTTCGCCTTGGGCGTGGTCGCCGCGCTCAGCCTGGCCTTCACCATGGCGCTGGAACATGCCTGGCTGAGCGTGGCGTTGGCAGCCCAGGTGCTGGCGGTGGTGCTGGTCCATGCCCGCTTCCCGCACAGCGCCCTGGCCAGTGCCGCTGCTGCCCTGGTCGGGCTGGTGGCTGGACGGCTGCTCTGGCAGGCCGGCGAGGCCGGCACCAGCGAGCAGGGCATCCTTCTGGTCCTTTGGGCCTATGGCGTGCCCACCCTGTTCCTGCTGGGCGCCTGGCTCTGCGGGCGGCGCCTGGAGCCGTTCTGGTCGCGCGACGTGATCCTGTTGGCCGCCACGCTCGGCTGGATCATCGTCCTGATGCGCGCTGCCACCGCACTGGCCGGCGGCGGCCGCCATGACGACCTGCTGGAGCCGGGCCTGCAGGTGGCGGCCCTCACGCTCACCACGGCCGGTCTGGCGCTCCGACCACAGACCGGCCCGGTCCGCCTCGCGACCCTCTTGACCCTGCTGGTG
>NZ_WUJP01000298.1 GCF_009806515.1 Geminicoccus flavidas
GCGGTGGCCAGCCTGCTGGACCCGCTCCTGCGCATCGCCACAGGCGAGGACCTGCGCGTCCTGGACGTGCCGGTCGTGAACCCGCTGCTCCTGCTCCTGCTCGTCCCGGTGCTGGCGGTGGGCTTTCTCACTTGGCGCGGCCTGCCGGCCCGGCTGCCGAACCGGCTGGGCCCGGCCCTGCCGATCTCTGGTGGACTGCTCCTGCTGGCCTGGCCGATCCTGGAGATCCGCCGCGGCTTCGCGGGCTCGGTGGTCTGGGGTGAGGCCGCCATCCAGCCGGCAGAGAACTGGCTCTACTCGGCCTGGCTGGTGGTGGCCTCGGTGGGCCTCCTGGCATTCGGCCTGCTGACCCGGCAGCGCCAGCTCCGCCTCCTGTCGCTGGCCCTGCTGGTCCTGACGATCCTGAAGGTGTTCCTGCTTGATCTCAGCGGGCTGGAGGGCCTGTGGCGGGCAGCAGCCTTCCTGGGCCTCGGCATCACGCTGGTGGGTGTGGGTCTCGCCTACCAGCGGCTGTTCTCCGACGACCGCCATGCTACCCCCGGGGCAGGGCAGTGAGGGGACAGAGCGCGTTGCGGTTCAGGCTCGGGATTGACACTGGCGGCACCTATACCGACGCGGTGCTCTATACGCCGGCGCAAGGGGTGGTGCGGGCTGCCAAGTCACTGACCACCAAGCACGACCTGGCACAGGGCGTGGCAGAAGCGGTGGCGGAGGTGCTGGGCGATGCGCCGCCGCCG
>NZ_WUJP01000299.1 GCF_009806515.1 Geminicoccus flavidas
GTCGAGCTGGTCGGCCTGTCGACCACGCTCGCCACCAACGCGCTGGTCGAAGGCCATGGCGGGCCGGTGGCCCTGGTCCTGATCGGCTTTGGCCCCGATGCGCTGGAGCGGGCCGACCTGAAGGAGGCGCTGCACGGCGACCCGGCGATATTCGTGGCGGGCGGCCACGACGCCAGCGGGTCGGAGCAGGCGCCGCTGGACGAGGCCGCACTCCTGGCCGAGGCCGGCAGGCTGGCACCGCAGGTGGATGCGTTCGCGGTCACCGGCCATTTCGCGGTGCGCAACCCGGCACATGAGCGCCGGGCCGCCCGGCTGCTGGCCGAAGCTACCGGTCGCCCGGTGACCTGCTCGCACGAGCTGACCGCGCGCCTGGACGGCACCCGCCGGGCACTGACCACGCTCCTGAACGCCCGGCTGATCGGCGACATCCACCGCCTGATCGGCGGGGTGCAGGACCTGCTGGCCAGCCGCGGCATCACCGCCCCGCTGATGGTGACCAAGGGTGACGGCTCGCTGGTCACCGCCGCCACCGCGCTGCAGCGGCCGGTCGAGACCATCCTGTCCGGACCGGCGGCAAGCGTGGTCGGGGCTGCCAAGCTCTCCGGCCTGAGCGACACGCTGGTGTCCGACATCGGTGGCACCACCACCGACATCGCCTTCCTGCGCGGCGGGCGGCCCGAACTGGATGCGGCCGGTGCCAGGGTCGGCCGGTTCCGCACCATGGTCGAGGCGATCGCGGTCCACACGATCGGCCTCGGCGGCGACAGCGAGCTTCGCCGCGACGAGGGGCGCCGCCTGGTGCTGGGACCCAGGCGCGCCGTGCCGCTCTCGCTCCTGGCGCACCAGCATCCTCGCGTGCTGGCGGAGCTGGAAGCCCAGCTCGCTCGGCCGTTCTGGCGCCCGCTGGACGGGATGTTCGCCCTGCGCCTGCGGGCCCTCCCCGATCCCGCGGGGCTGCCGCGCCTCCAGCGCGAGGTATGGGAGTGGCTGGGCGAGGGGCCGATGGCGCTGGACGAGCTGTGCGAGCGCCGCCACGCCGAGCGCCAGCTCACCCGGCTGATCGACCGCGGCCTGGTGATCCGCTCGGCCTTCACCCCGTCCGATGCCGCCCATGTGCTGGGCCTCCAGGGCAACTGGAACCGGGCGGCGGCGGTGCTGGGGGCGAGGCTGCGGGGCCGGCTGGAATCGCTGGTGGACAAGGACGCGGGGCTGGAGGATCCGGAGATCTTCGCTCGCCTGGTGATGGAGCTCGCCACCCGCCAGACCGCCCTGGCGCTGTTGGGTGCTGCCTGCGCAGAGGACGGGCTGCCCGACCCGGGAGCAGCCGCACTGCTGATGGAGCGCGCCATATCCGGTGACGCCGGCGGCCTGGTCCGCCCACGCATCACGCTGGGCCTGCCGGTGGTCGCGATCGGTGCACCCGCCCGCCTGCTCTATCCCGAGGCCTGCGCGCGCCTGGGCACCACCGCGGTGATCCCGCCCTTTGCCGAGGTCAGCAACGCGCTGGGTGCCGTGGCCGGCGACGTCATCCAGCAGGCGCGGGTGACGATCGGCGCGATCGGCCAGGACCGGCTGCGGGTCCATGGCGCCGACGGCCCGTTCGACACCTTCGTCCTGGCCGAGGCCCTAGCCCATGCCCGCCTCGAGGCGGAGCGGCAGGCCCGCGCCAAGGCCCTGGCCGCGGGTGCCGGCGAGGTCGCGATCAGCCTGGACGAGCAGGTCACGGTCGTGGACGGCATCCAGGGCGGCTCGATCTTCGTGGAAGCGGTGGTGACGGCCACCGCGTCCGGCCGGCCGGGTCTTGCCGGCTGAGCCCGGACGAGCAGCGAAGGAACCGCCGATGATTGCGACCGATGTCCGGATCCTGCCCATCGCGGCGGACCACCCTGGCCTCCAGGCACTTCTGGAAGAGAGCGACCGGCTGATGGCCTCGCTCTATCCCGCCGAGAGCAACCACCTGACCGATGCCCGTGCTCTGGCCCTGCCGCACGTCACCCTGCTCGGCGTGCTGGTGGGCGGGCAGCTGGCCGGCTGCGGCGCCCTGGTCCGCCGAGACCGGCAACATGCGGAGCTGAAGCGGATGTTCATCGCCCCGGCTCATCGCGGCCGCGGCTTCGCCCGCCAGCTGCTTCATGCCCTGGAGAAGGTCGCTCGGGCGGAGCGACTGACCATGCAGCTCGAGACCGGCATCCATCAGCCGGAGGCGATCGCCCTGTATCGCTCGTTCGGCTTTGTCGAGGTCGGCCCGTTCGGCGACTACGGGGCGGACCCCTTGAGCCTGTTCATGGCCAAGCCGTTCCAGGCCGTGCCGGCCAGCTAGTCCACGACACTCAGCTCCGGCTTGCGCCACCATTGCAGTCGCGGCTCCATCAGGAGCGCCAGTGCACCGAGCAGGCAGCCCGAGACCAGCAGGATCGCGTGGCAGGCAAGCGCTGCGGTGATCGCCTCCTGCAGTGGTACACCGGCACTGCTGGCCGCCCAGGCGAACGCCGCCTGGACCGGGCCCAACCCCGCGATGCCCTGGAAGGGCAGGGCGAAGGCCACGTTGGCGCAGGCCCCGGCGAACACCGCGGTCGCGACGTCGACCGGATGGCCGAGCGCCGCGAATGCCAGCCAGGCGACCGCTGCGTGGCAGATCCACACCAGCAGCGACAGGGCGGTCACCTGGCCGAACGTGTGTCGGGCACGGGCACGGTTCAGGACGTCCGCCACGGTCGCGAGCTTCTGTACCCGATGCACGAGCAGCCGGCCGCCCGCCATGAGGAACAGGGGGGCCGCCAGTGCCAACGCGGCGGCGAGCACCGCTAGCCAGCGCCATCCTGCCAGTGCCGGCACCGCCCAGGTCGCAGCAAGCGCCAGCATGGCGCCGAGCGTGCCCAGGTCCAGGACGCGCACGGCGAGCAGGGTGGCGGTCCCGGCAGCCAGGTCCACGCCCATTAGGCGGCGCGCCAGCAAAGGAAAGGCCGCCTCGCCGAGCTTGAAGGGCAGGAGGAAGTTGAGCGCGATATGGACGCAGGAGATGCGGAAGCTCGCGAGCAGCCCGCCCGCCCGCATCCGCTCCAGCAGCAGTACGAAGCGCCCGGCTCGGCCGAGCTGCAGGATGACCACCAGCGGGAAGGCCAGGAGGAGAATGCGCAGGTCGACCGAGGCTAGACCTTTCAGCACCGGTGCCAGCCGCTCGCTCGCCGACAGCCACCAGAAGAACAGGCCGGTGAGCAGGATTGCTACCACCGTCCCTAA
>NZ_WUJP01000300.1 GCF_009806515.1 Geminicoccus flavidas
TCGGCCAGCATGCCGAACAGCACGGTCTGCACGCCTACGATCACCAGGAGGATGCCCAATTGGAGCAGCGGCCGGTGGCCGATCAGCTCGCCGGCGAACACTTTCAGACAGAACAGGTAGAAGAGGATCAGGGCACCTACCGCTCCGATCGCGACGCCTGCCCCACCGAACAGGTGGCCCGGCCGCTGGTCGTAGCGGGTGATGGTCAGCACGGTCAGCAGGTCCACCGCCCCACGCAGGAGGCGCTGCAGCCCGTATTTGGACTTGCCATGCCGGCGTGGATGGTGGGTCACCACCAGCTCGCCGACCTCGAATCCCAGCCCGTGGGCCAGCAGCGGCACGAAGCGGTGCAGCTCGCCATAGAGGCGGATGTCGTCGAACACCTCGCGCCGGTAGGCCTTGAAGCCACAGTTGAAGTCGTGCAGCGGCACGCCCGACACCTTGGCGGTGACGAGGTTGAACAGCCGGCTCGGCAGGGTCTTGTGCGCCGGGTCGTGGCGGACCTGCTTCCAACCGGAAACGACGTCCAGGCCGGTGGCGATCTCGGCCATGAAACGCGGCAGCTCGGCCGGATCGTCCTGCAGATCGGCGTCCATGGTGACCACGATCGCCGCCCGGCTCTCGCGGATGCCCAGATCGAGCGCCGTGGCCTTGCCGAAATTGCGCCGCAGGCGCAGGCCGCGCAGTCTCGGCCGCTCCTCGGCCAAGCGCTCGATCTCGGCCCAGGAACCATCGGTCGAGCCGTCATCGACCAGAATCACCTCGCGCAGCGGCAGGCCGTGCTCGGCGCAGACCGCCAGGATCCGGCGGGTCAGCTCGTCCAGCGTCCCGGCCTCGTCCTTGATGGGAATCACCACCGCCATGTCCAGTGCCGCGGCAGCCGGCGCGGCATGGCTGCGCAAGGGCGCGTTCATCGGCATTCCCCGTTCGGCTGCTCGAACAACAGATAGCCCACCGACAGCCGCCGCTCGACCGCACCCGGGAAGGCAGCCGTCACCGTGCCCCGCCGTGCCGGCAGCTCAGGATCGATGCCGAGCTTGGCCTGGGCCCCCTCCAGCAGTTCCGGCGGAGGCGGCGTGCCCGGCTCGAGCGAGATCCAGGCGAGCAGGCACTGGCCGTTGCCGGTGGGCGGGCCGAACACGCCGGGCGGTGCGCTGGTTTCGACCAGGCGCGAATCCGGCATGCGCACGCGCAAGTTGCCGCCCAGATGGAGGCCGCCGACCACCACCGTCCCGTCCTGGAAGCCCGCTTGGCGGAGCCCGCCAGCGATGGCGTCGAACGGGTAGAGGGTCCGGCACTTGCCGAGGCAGGCATCACCGCCGGCCAGTGGGATGGCGATGCGCAGGCCGAGCGTGATCGTCACCAGCACGGCCAGCGCCACGAGCCAGCGGCCGATCGGCAGGTGCTGCGGGGCGAGGAAGGCGGCGAACAGGATCGGCAGGGGCAGGAGCGGGCCGATCATCCAGCGCTCGCTGTAGTTCACCCCGCCGAAGGGAAGGACCAGCAGGGCATGGAGCAGCAGTGCCGTCGCCACATAGGTGCCGAGCACCCGCACCGCCGGCCAGGCGACCTGCTCTTGGCGGCAGCGGCGCAGCGAGGGCAGGAACAGGATGGCGGCCAGGACCAGCCAGGGCTGGGCGAAGGCCAGGGCCGCCACCGCGAGGTCGCCCAGGCTGGCGAGCTGGCTCCTAGTACCGCGCACCAGCACCGCCGTCCCGGCATCGCCTACCGACTTGTGCCCGAGCAGCCACCACGCGTTCGGCAGCACGATCAGCAGGGCTACGGTCGCTGCCAGCAGCGTGCCCGGGTGGAGCACGACGCGGCGCAGTTCGGGCAGGACCAGGCCGGTCAGCACCAGGGCCAGGCCGGCGAGCGCGAAGTTCCACTTGCCGAGCACGCCCAGGCCCAGCGTCACGCCCAGCAGGAGATAGTCCAGGTAGCTCTGGCGCCGGGCCAGCCGGGCCGCCAGCCAGAGCAGGATCGCGACCGCGGTCGCCAGCACCGTCGAATGGGTCAGGTCGACCTGGGCGTACCAGCCGAACGTGTACATGGCCGGCAGGGCCAGGACCGCCACCGCCGCCCGCTCGTCGTCGCCCAGCCACAGCCGCGCCGCCTGCCAGTAGGCGAGGCAGCAGCTGCCCAGGAACAGGTAGCGCAGCACGGTGATCGGCACGTGGCCGACCCCCAGCACCGGCTCCAGCAGGAGCAGGAGCCAAGTGAACAGAGGCGGCTGCTCGGTCCGGTAGCCCCAGGACCAGGCCTGCGCCGAGAGTGCCTGCTCCGCGTCGTCCATGCCGAGCGTCGGGCCGCTCAAGAGGCGCAGCACCGCATGGAGCAGGAGCCAGAGGGCGAGGATGCCCAGCACCATGCGGGGCTCGGCCAGCCGTGCTGCCATCGATCCGCTGGGCGGAGAACGGGTCAGCGCATGCTGCACAGGGCAACCTTCGGTGTCGCGGCGGGACCGGCCGGAACATCGCCGGTCGGCGGGGCAGCCATGCTCATGGGATCGTCCGTCGGCGCTGGGTTCAGGCGGTCGCCGTTTCGAGCAGGGCCTTGAGCGCTTCCAGGTCGCGCTGCACCCACGCCGCATCGGCGGCGAATTTCTCCTCCGTCATCCCGTCCGCGCGCAAGAGGGTGAACATCACTAGGCAGCCATCCCCGTTCGGGATCACGCGCATCGCGTTATGGGTGCGGGTGCCGTCCGGTGCGGTCACGTCATGATCCAGCACGCCGAACGGGTTGGGCGGGGTGAACCGCACATGCCAGCTGCCATCCGGCCCGTCGGCCAGATAGCCATCGCCGTCCGCGCGGAAGTTGCGGCCAAGCCCGGACGCCCATGCCGGGAAATTCTCCGGTACGGACAGGTAGGCGTTCACCTCGTCCCAGGGGCGGTCGATCGCCACGCTAACCGTCCGGGCAGGGAAGACCGTCATGCCAGCACCTCGCGCAGGCGATCCGCCAGCGGCGCCAGCTCGGCGCGCTGCAGGCAGATCGGGTTGATGAACAGGCAGCCGCTGCGGTGCCGCTCGGCGTCCAGCCGGACCGACGGGCTGCCGGCTTCCAGCGCCATCACCACCGGCCACGCCTCCCGCTCGGTCAGGTCCAGCCGCAGGAGCGGCACGCTGCCCGGCACCAGGCCGGTGGTCACGCCCGAAATGCCGCCGATCCGGCCCTGTAGCTCCTCGAGCAGGCCCGTCCAGCGTACCGCGCGCGCCTCGTCGCCCTCGGCCAGGAACAGGTCGAGCGCGGTCAACAGGCCGACGATCTGCTCCTTGCCGACCTTGCACGGCCGGCCGATCCCATGCGGCGGCAGCCCCTTGAGCCGCCTCAGGTCGATGAAGTCCGGATCCGGCCGGAACTGCTCCAGCCAGACATCCAGGTCCAGCATCTGCAGGGCAGCCGCCATGATCAGGTCGCGCCGCCCGGCCAGGATGCCCGATGCCTGCGGCCCGCCCAGGGCCTTGCCGCCCGAAAACGCCACCAGGTCCGCGCCCTCGTCGATGAAGCGGCGCAGGTTGGCGGCCGGCGGCAGCTGCGCCGCGGCATCGACGATCACCGGGATGCCGGCGGCGCGCGCCACCGCCACCAGTTTCGGCAGCTCCGGCTGGGCATCCGGCCCCGCGACATGGAGGATCGCCGCGGTGTCGGGGCCCAGCGCGTCCTCGAACTCCCAGGCCTCCGCGTCGCGCACCCCGGCCCCGGCGTATCGGTCGGGCAGCCCGACCTCGACCAGCCGCACGCCTACGGTGCGCACCGCATGGTCGTAGAAATTGCGCTGGGAGCGCGCGACTAGCACCTGGTTCTTCATGCCGCGCGTGTGCGGCAGCCGGGCCATCCGGCCGGGCTCCAGCCCGGTCACGGCGGCAGCGGTGGCGAGCAGCAGGCCGGCCGCGGCACCGCTCGTGACCAGGCCTGCCTCCGCACCGGTTACCGAAGCGATCCGCCTGGACGCCGCTGCCTGCAGCTCGGCCATGTCGACACAGGAGGCCGCGGCCTCGGCCATCGCCGCCAGCACGGGCGGTGCGATCGGCCCGCCCGAGAGGCGGGTCGCCGGCCCCTTGGCATTGATGATCGGGCGAATACCCAGCCTGGCATAGGCGGTCATTGCCGCTTCAGAACCCGTTCGGGTTGCCGGGCACGATCGTGCCCTTGCCGTTCTCCTGGCCGTCCTTGAGCCAGGTCACCGACTCTCCGTCGATGTCGACCTCGTAGCAGGTGGCCGGCTCCTCGCCGTAGCGGAAGCACATCCGGTCGTCGCGTACCCGCCAGCTGCCCTCGTAGTCGCGGCTGCGGATGCTGCCGTCCGCGTCGTAATACTCGACATAGGGCCCGGTGAGGGCCATCTCCCCCTCGACCGTATTGCCGCTCAGCGCCTGGCGGATCGCCTCGTTGTCCGCCGGCTCGGCACCGGCAGGGGCTGCCGCCAGGACGAGGAAGGGCAGGGCTAGGACGAGCCTGTGCATGCGCTACGGTTCCGCTGGGCTGAAGGTGGCGGCATCGATGCCATGGAACGGCTGCACAGCTAGGCCGGCCAGGTTGCAGGGGCAAGACATGCAGGGTGTCGTGATGCGGAGGGGATCGGCTGCCTGCGCGAAAGCCGGGCGGTGCCGGCCGTGCCAGCATGGGCTCATGTCCTGGCAGTGGTGCACCTCAGACTGATGTCGATCAGTGTCTTCGACCTCTTCAAGATCGGGATCGGCCCGTCCTCGTCGCACACGGTGGGGCCGATGCGCGCCGCCCGCAGCTTCGCCCTAGCCTTGGCCGAGGCCGGCCTCCTGGAGCGGACGGCGGCAGTTAAAGCGGAGCTGTTCGGCTCGCTGGGTGCCACCGGCGTCGGCCACGGATCGAACCGCGCAGTGATGCTGGGCCTGGAGGGCGAGGCGCCCGAGAGCGTCGACGTGCTGCGCATCAGCGAGCGGGTGGCAACAATCCGGACGAACAAGTGCCTGGCCCTGCTGGGACGGCACGAAGTCCCGTTCGTTGAAGGCACCCATCTCGTCCTGCACCGCAAGCGCAGCCTGCCCTTCCACCCGAACGGAATGCGCTTTGCCGCCCTGGACGAGACCGGCCAGGAGCTGCACGCCGCGGTCTATTACTCGGTGGGCGGCGGCTTCGTGGTGGACGAGGCCGAGGCCGGGGCCGACCGGATCAAGCCCGACAGCACACGCTTGCCTCACCCGTTCACCACCGGCGACCAGCTGCTGGCGATCTGCCGTGACACGGACATGCGGATCAGCGACGTGATGCTGGCCAACGAGCGAGCCTGGCATGACGAGGCCGAGATCCGCCGCCGCCTCCTGGAGATCTGGGCGGTGATGCAGGCCTGCGTGCAGAACGGCTGCCGCCGCGAGGGCGTGCTGCCGGGCGGGCTCAAGGTGCGCCGGCGCGCTCGCACTCTCTACGAGAAGCTCCTGGCCGAGCCCGAGCGCTCGCTCACCGACCCGCTCACCATCATCGACTGGGTGAACCTCTACGCGCTCGCGGTGAACGAGGAGAACGCCGCGGGCGGCCGGGTCGTCACTGCCCCCACCAACGGTGCCGCTGGCATCATCCCGGCCGTGCTGCACTACTACGCCCGCTTCGTGCCCGGCTGCAGCGAGGACGGCATCTGCCGCTTCCTGCTGACCGCCGGCGCCATCGGCATCCTGTTCAAGGAGAACGCGTCGATCTCGGGTGCCGAGGTCGGCTGCCAGGGCGAGGTCGGCTCCGCCTGCTCGATGGCCGCGGCGGGTCTCGCCGAGGTCATGGGCGGCTGCCCGCGCCAAGTCGAGAACGCCGCCGAGATCGCGATGGAGCATAATCTGGGCCTCACCTGCGACCCCATCGGCGGCCTGGTCCAGATCCCCTGCATCGAGCGCAACGCCATGGCCTCGGTGAAGGCGATCAACGCCGCCCGCATGGCGCTGCGCGGCGATGGCGAGCACTTCGTCAGCCTGGACAAGGTGATCCGCACCATGCGCGAGACCGGTGCCGACATGAAGACCAAGTACAAGGAAACCGCCCGCGGCGGGCTTGCCGTGAACGTGGTCGAGGTGCCGGTCAGCGTGGTGGACTGCTGAGCCGCACCGGCGTGCGGCATTTGGCTGTTCTGCCTCCGGAAGCGTCCGTTCGCCGATGGTCTCTGGTCCGGATGGATAGAGGACAGGGAATCTGCATGACAGGACGCGCTGGTTCGGGCCGGAACGTGCCCCGCTGCAACGGTTTCGAAGGAGCGGTGGCGCGATTCCTCAAAATCTATCCCGGGAGCTTTCGCTCTCCCAGCTAATGGGCGCACGAGCGGCGGGGCAAGGAGCGGGCGCATCGTGAGATGGCGGCGCTGCTGCCGGCGGTCATGACCGGCGGGGGAGCCGACCTGGGGACAAGGACCGCTCGTATCGTCGCGCGGACCGGCCATCTTCATCCGATCCAGATGATGCGCCTCAAGGACCTGCTGGGCGGTTCCAGTGCCATGTGCTTCATGCAGGCTGCCGCACATTTTGCCGACGGTGATCGACAGGCCTTCAACAGCATGACCGCCCTTCTCGACCATGCCGGCGCAACTGGCTGGACTGCGGCGACCGTGCTCCCGTTCCTGTGGCGGCCGGACATCCACATGCTCCTGAAGCCGGAAAGCACGCGCAACTTCGCCAGATGGGCGGGCCATCCCTTCGCGACGACCTATGCGAGCGAGCGCGAGTTCAAGGTCTATGACGTTTGCTGGAACTCGCTGCCGCGACCCGGCGCGAGATCGACCAGCTGCGCCCGGCCGACCAGATCGACGTCCAGGGCTTCATCTGGGTTACCGCCCGGTATGATCGGGATGACGAGCGACACGCTCCGTCGAGCAGGCGGGAGGCGGGGACAGGTCTGGACCAGGCGTCACCGGCTCCTGACTGACGCGCTCGATCGGGTAGTTGCTGCGACCATGCAAAGGCTGGAGCGCAAGTCTAGCCAACTCCGGGCCGCCTCACATGCCTCCGGGCCATCCGCAGCAGCCGCCCATCGATCACGCCCAGGCCGAGCGCGATCAGGGCCATGCCGCCCAGCTGGCGCGACTGCAGGGGCTCGTGGAGGAACAGGCTGCCCAGGAGGATGGCGCCGGGCGGGACCAGCAGGGTGACCAGCAGGAGGTTGGTGGCGCCGGCTGTGGCCAGCAGCCGGAAGTAGAGGACATAGGCCAGTGCGGTCGACAGGGTCGCGAGGCCGAGCAGGGCCCACAGCGCGGCTGCGCTTGGCATGGGCAGCAGCCAGGGCCGGTCGGCCAGCAGGGTGACCGGGACGAGGAGCAGACTGGAGGCGGTGAGCTGGCCGGCGGCACCGGCCATGGGGCTCA
>NZ_WUJP01000301.1 GCF_009806515.1 Geminicoccus flavidas
CCCCCAGGGCGCGAAAGCGTCGGCCGAAAATGCCGGCCAGCGCGTAGCTGACAGCAGCACCCAGGCAGGCCAGCTGGGCGGTCAGGCCACTGCCCAGGGTCCTGAGCGCGTCGCCGCCAATCAGCACGGCCACGCCCGTGAAGCCCAGCATCACGCCGCTCAGCCGGGCCCGGGTCAGCTTCTCGTCCGGGGTCAGCGCGTGGGCGAGCAGCACGGTGAACAGGGGCGTGGCGGCATTCAGGATCGCGGCGACACCGCTGGCCAGATGCTGCTGGCCCCAGACGATCAGCCCGAACGGCAGGCAGTTGTTCAGGAGACCCATCAGGCCGAAGGCGCTCCAGAGGCGGGCTCCGCCAGGAAGCCGCTGGCCCGCTGCCCGCAGGACCAGCTGCAGGAGCAGGGCGGCCAGGGCGACCCGCAGGGTCACCACCGAAAGGACGGGCAGTTCGGCCACCGCCACCGCATTGAACAGGAAGGAGCCGCTCCAGAAGGCGGCCAGGGTCAGCAGCATGGCCCATTCGGCGGGGGTCATCGGCGCGCGGGGGCGAGGGGACGGCATCGGCATCCGTGGCAGACGGTGTGGGTCGGCCCCTGCCGGATGCCGCTGCGGCCGGTGGTCCGGCTATCCGTTTCTTGCGGGCCTATTCCGGGATGGCGCCGCCATGGCCCGATTCGCTTTTTTCATGAAGCCATCGCAATCTTCGTGCTATAATCTGGAATATGGCGCGCCAAGACGCCGTGCCGGATGAAACGCCCGGTTTGATGATCGTCGGGTGGCGGTGGCGGTGCCTCTTAGGGCATCGTCACCGCCTCGCGCGGTCTCGACCTGCACCGTCGCCGGTGTAGAAGATGCGGCATGACCGATGCCGAAACTCCCGTCGAGCGGGTCCGGCGCGTGCTGGGGCCGAACTACCCGGTGCGCCGGTTCGACCGCAGCACCGCCACCTCCGCCGATGCCGCCGCCGCGATCGGCTGCACCATCGCCCAGATCGCCAAGTCGCTGGTGTTCCGGCGGGCAAGCGGTGATCCGGTGCTGGTGGTGGCCTCGGGCGCCAACCGGGTCGACGAGAAGAAGCTGGCGGCACTTTTGGGCGAGAAGGTCGGGCGGGCCGACCCGGCCTTCGTGCTGGCGAGGACCGGCTATCCGGTGGGCGGCGTGGCGCCGGTCGGCCATGATCCGGCAGTCACCGTGCTCCTGGATGCCGACCTCGTGGGGCACACGGAGATCTGGGCGGCGGCCGGGGCTCCCGATGCCGTGTTCCGTCTGACCCCGGACGATCTGCAGCGCCTGACCGGCGGCCGCTTCTGCGAGCTGGCGCGACGCTGAGAACGGCGGCTGCAACGGCGCAACCGCGGCCGTCGGTGCCGGAACCATCCGTCGGCGTGCCGGCGCCGCTGCTGCTTGCCCCGGCCGGCCAAGCCCGGCACTGATCGCGCAGCGAGCGGAGAGGG
>NZ_WUJP01000302.1 GCF_009806515.1 Geminicoccus flavidas
ATGGTCGCGGTGGATCTGGGCGAATTCGATTATGTCATTGTCGGGGCGGGCTCTGCCGGCTGCGTGCTGGCCAACCGTCTGTCGGCCGATCCATCCGTCCGGGTCTGCCTGCTGGAAGCCGGCGGGCGAGACAACTGGATCTGGATCCACATCCCGATCGGCTATCTCTACACCCAGAACAACCCCCGCACCGACTGGTGCTTCAAGACCGAGCCGGAGCCGGGCCTGAACGGCCGCAGCCTGAACTATCCGCGCGGCCGGGTGCTGGGCGGCTGCTCGGCGATCAACGGCATGATCTACATGCGCGGCCAAGCGGCGGATTATGACCACTGGCGCCAGCTGGGCATTGTCGGCTGGGGCTGGGACGACGTGCTGCCCTGCTTCAAGCGCATGGAGGACTTCGTCGGCGGCGCGTCGGAGCTGCACGGGGCTGGCGGCGAGTGGCGGGTCGAGAACCCCAGGATCTCCTGGCCGATCCTGGACGCGTTCCGAGAGGCCTGCGCCCAGGTGGGCATCCCCAAGACCGACGACTTCAACACCGGCGACAACGAGGGCTGCGGCTACTTCCAGGTCAACCAGAAGAAGGGGGTACGCTGGACCGCTGCCAAGGCGTTCCTGCGCCCAGCCCTCAAGCGGCCGAATCTGCGGATCGTGACCGAGGCCGAGGCCCGCCACCTCCTGTTCGCCGAGCGGCGCTGCATCGGGGTGGCGCTGGTGGACGGCCGGACGGTGCGGGCGCGGCGCGAGGTGATCTCCTGTGCCGGTGCCGTGATGAGCCCAGCACTCCTGCAGCGCTCGGGCATCGGCCCGGGCGCGTGGCTGGCCGAGGCCGGCATCGAGCTGCGCCACGAACTGCCGGGTGTCGGCGCCAACCTCCAGGACCATCTGCAGCTGCGCCTGGTCTATCGCGTCCAGGGGATCGGCACGCTGAACGAGCGGGTCGGCTCGCTGTTCGGCAAGGGCCGCATGGGGCTGGACTATCTCCTGTTCCGCAAGGGGCCGCTCACCATGGCGCCCTCGCAGCTGGGTGCCTTCACCCGCTCCGACCCGCGCTTTGCCACGCCCAACATCGAGTACCACGTCCAGCCGCTCTCGCTCGACAAGTTCGGCGACCCGCTCCATCCCTTCCCGGCGTTCACTGCCTCGGTGTGCAACCTGCGGCCGACCAGCCGGGGCGAAGTCCGGCTCACCAGCGCCGACCCGCGGGTCCACCCCGCCATCCGGCCGAACTACCTGGCCACCGACGAGGACCGGCAGGTCGCGGTGGAATCGATCCGGGTCACCCGGCGGATTTGCGCCGCACCCGCGCTGGCACGCTATGTCACCGAGGAACTGCGGCCGGGCAGCATGGTGCAGGACGAGGCCGGGCTGGTCCGCGCCGCGGGCGACCTCGGCACCACGATCTTCCACCCTGCCGGTACCTGCCGCATGGGTCCTGCGGACGATCGGGGTGCGGTCGTGTCGCCGCGCCTGCAGGTGCACGGGCTGGAAGGGCTGAGGGTCGCCGACGCCTCGGTGATGCCGACCATCACCTCGGGCAACACCAACAGCCCGAGCATGATGATCGCGGAGAAGGCGGCCGACCTGATCCTGGGCCGGGCCTGAGATGAACGTAACGATCCGCCGGGAACAGGCGGGGGACGAGGCGGCAATCGCGGCACTGGTCACCGCCGCGTTCGCGGCGGCACCGCATCGCAGCGGCACCGAGGCGGCGATCGTGGCCGGGCTGCGCCGCTCCGGCAGGCTGGCTCTGTCCCTGGTGGCGACTGCCGGCCCAGAGCTGGTCGGCCACGTCGCCTTCTCGCCGGTGACGATCTCCGACGGCAGTGCCGGCTGGTTCGGCCTGGGCCCGCTGGCGGTGGCACCTTCCTGGCAACGGCAGGGGATCGGTCGAACTCTGGTGGAGGCCGGGCTGGAGCAGCTGCGCGCGCGCGAGGCTGCGGGCTGCGTGGTGCTGGGTGACCCGGCTTATTACCACCGGTTCGACTTTGCCGCCGATCCGGCCCTGGTGCTGCCGGACCTGCCGGCCGAGTACTTCCAGGTCCTGAGGCTGGCATCGGATGGTGCTGCCGGGACCGTCCAGTTCGACCCAGCGTTCTTCATGACTTGAGCCGGAAGCAGGCATTTCGACTGGGCAGATTTTGCCGTATTTCCGGATGCGCCCTCGTATCCTCTTGCGCCGCAGCGAAGTAGCGGGCCTCTTGGCCGTGACAAGGCGATAGGTGCACCATGCTCGCAGCGCTGGCTTTCCTTTCCGGCATGGTTCTGGCGGGCTACGGCGTCGGCCGCTGGTATCGCGAGCGCGAGGCCGTCATGCTGGCGGAGATCAGCCATCATTTCGAGCGGCGCCAGAAGCGGATGCTGGCCCGAATCGACGAGGGCGACCAGGCGCTGCTGGCGGCCTATCGCGAACTCGACCGGCTGGAGGGGCAATTGGAGTCCAGCCTCCGCCAACTCGGTGAGGCGCGGGCTGAGCTGGCCCAGACCGTGGCAGACAAGCAGCGTCTGGAAAGCATGCTCTACGGCCAGCCCCAGCCGATGCTGCGCAATCTGGCGGCCTCGGCCCCGCGCGAGCGGCGCGACTGGCCGCTGCGGCATGCCCAGAAGGTGTCGTGACGGAGCTGCCTGGCCCCGCGCGGCAGAAAAGGCCTGTGGACCTCGTATGCATGATCCGCCGGCCGGCGACTTGTGAGCCGAGGATGGTTTGTTGGCAGTCTTCGGAAGTCACGAAACATAGAGTTGATTGTGAACTTCATGTAACGTGAGCCATTGCGCCCACTTGCCATCCGGCTGACGCTGCGCGAATCTCGACTGGCCGATCCTTGTTCGGGCATCACCGTCGCTACTTCACGCACCCTAGCCCATGCCGCTCGAGCAGTTCCCGCCCACAGCTCGTCTTGCCGGGCGGTGATGGCTGGTCGCGGCGGGCCGGAGCAAGAAACGCCTTGAAGCAATCCATCCAGACATTGCGCGGCCTGGCCTGCATCTTCCTGGTCGCCTACCACACGATCGGCAGCGCGCCCGACCGCGGCCTGATGATGGGGGACGGCACCCTGCTGCGCCACCTGGCGGAGTCGTTCCAGTATCTGCGCATGCCGCTGTTCGCCTTCGTGGCCGGCATCGTCTACACCTTCCGCAGCGTGTCGCCCGGCCAGCATGTCGGCGGCTTCCTGATCGGCAAGGCGCGCCGCCTTCTGATCCCGCTCCTGGTGGTCGGCACGCTCCAGTTCATCGTCTCGGGCGTCTCCAAGGGCATGACGGCCAGCGAGCTGTTGGGCTTCGTCTGGCTGCCAGTGTATCCCTACGAGCATTTCTGGTTCCTTCAGGCGATCTTCATGATCTTCGTGCTGGTGGCGTTCCTCGACTCGTTCGGCCTGCTCGTGCAGCGCGCGGCGGTCGTGGTGGCGCTGATCCTGGCCGCGGTGATCTGCGCCGGCGACCTGGTCCAGCTCCAGTATTTCTCGATCCAGGGTGCCCTGTTCCTGCTGCCGTTCTTCCTGCTGGGCCTGTATTTCGGCCGGTTCGGCGATCCGCTGGCGCGGCCGGGCGGGGTGCCGATCGCCTGGGCGCTGGTCGCAGTGGGCGTCGTGGTCACCCAGGCCGGCCTCCTGGGCTATCTGGACCATCCGGTGTCGCGTGAGAGCCCGATCGGCCTGCTGTTCGGCGCGGCGTTCTGCATGCTGATCATGCGGACCGGCTGGACCAACCGTGGCCTGGGCGTGATCGGCAACTACTCCTACGGGATCTACCTATTCCACATGTTCGGCGTCGCTGGGCTGCGCATGGTGCTGCCCAAGCTCGGCATCCACGATCCCTACCTGATGTTCGTGATCATGCTGGCCGGCGGCCTGGGACTGCCGATCGTGGTCGAGCTGGTGGCCGGCCGCTTCACCATCACCCGCATGCTGCTCCTGGGCCAAAAGCCCCTGCGGCCGAAGCGCCCGGCGGATGCCCCCGGTGCCGAGGAGCGGCTGGCCAGGGAGCGCCTGGCCGCCCGCTGAGCCGGGCGGGCTTGTCGCCCGTGGCTAGCTGCCCCGGCCCCGCCGTCGCGAACATGACAATTCGGTCATGATCGCGGCGACGGGTGCTGCAGCCTCCGAACCACAGATGACAGGCTGGTTCTTCCCGGGTCTCCTGCCGCCATCGTCCGACCTGCCCGCCGAGCTGCGACCGGAAAGAACCTGCCACCATGGGAACCCGCGGGCTCAGTCCTGCCGCTACCGGGTTCCGCATCAGTCGGGGCACGACACCGTGGCACAGACGGCACAGTCTGTGGCGATGGGGTCAGATTGCTGTTGTGAAGCCGGCAGAGATGGACTACTCGTCATTGGACAGCGATGTGAGCAGTTCCCCCCCAGGACGCACAGCATGGCTGAGATTATGCTCCCGGACAGGGAGAAGGGCGGCCCGGACTGGACCGCCCTTTTTTGTTTTCTGGCCTCGGCACCCGGCTGAACCCGCCGGGGCGGCTCCAGCCGGACTGGAACCGCCGGTTGGCGGGAGATCGCCCGGCTAGCGCTTCAGGCGGTTCGCCACCAGGTCGGCCACCACGGACGGGTCGGCGAGCGTGCTGGTATCGCCCAGCTGATCATGCTCGTTGGCCGCGATCTTGCGCAGGATCCGGCGCATGATCTTGCCGGACCGGGTTTTGGGCAGGTTCGGCGCGCACTGGATGAAGTCCGGCGTGGCGATCGGCCCGATCTCCTTGCGCACCCACTTCACCAAGTCTTCGCGCAATGCCTGCGACGGCTCGATGTCCTTCTGCAGGGTGACGTAGCAGTAGATGCCCTGGCCCTTGATGTCGTGCGGGAAGCCCACCACGGCGGCCTCGGCGACTGCCGGGTGGGCGACCAGGGCGCTTTCCACCTCGGCCGTGCCCATGCGGTGGCCGGAAACGTTGATGACGTCGTCGACCCGGCCGGTGATCCACCAGTAGCCGTCCTCGTCCTGGCGAGCGCCGTCGCCGGTGAAGTACATGCCCTTGAAGGTCGAGAAATAGGTCTGCACGAACCGCTGGTGGTCGCCGTACACGCTGCGCATCTGGCCGGGCCAGCTGTCCAGGATCACCAGGTTGCCTTCGCCGGCGCCCTCGATCAGCTTGCCGTCATTGTCGACCAGCGCCGGCTTCACGCCGAAGAACGGCCGGGTCGCCGAGCCGGGCTTGAGCACGGTGGCCCCGGGCAGGGGCGAGATCAGGATGCCGCCGGTCTCGGTCTGCCACCAGGTGTCCACGATCGGGCAGCGCCCGTCGCCCACCACCCGGTGGTACCAGAGCCACGCCTCCGGGTTGATCGGCTCGCCCACCGAGCCCAGCAGGCGCAAGGACGCGCGCGAGGTCCGCTTCACCGGCTCGTCGCCCTGCTGCATCAGCGCCCGGATCGCAGTGGGGGCAGTGTAGAAGATCGTGACGTGGTGCTTGTCGATGACCTCCCAGAACCGGGAGACCGACGGGTAGTTCGGCACGCCCTCGAACATCAGCGTGGTCGCGGCGTTGGAGAGCGGGCCGTAGACGATGTAGCTGTGCCCGGTCACCCAGCCGACATCGGCAGTGCACCAGTAGACGTCGCCGTCCTTGTAGTCGAACACGTATTTGTGGGTGAGCGAGGCGAAGACCAGGTAGCCACCGGTCGTGTGCAGCACGCCCTTCGGCTTGCCGGTCGAGCCCGAGGTGTAGAGGATGAACAGCGGGTCCTCTGCATTCATCGGCTCACAGGCGCACTCCTCGCTGGCCTCGCGCGCTTCATGTGACGCGTCGAAGTCGCGGCCCTCCTGCATGTCGACCGCGATGCCGGTATGGCGGAACATCAGGACCTTCACGTCGTCCGGGCACTTCTTCAGCGCCGCGTCGACATTGCCCTTGAGCGGCACCGGCTTGCCGCCGCGCAGCCCGCCATCCGCGGTGACCACGAGCTTGCTGCCGCAGTCCTTGATCCGATCAGCCAGCGAATCGGGCGAGAAGCCGCCGAACACCACCGAGTGGACAGCACCTATCCGGGCGCAGGCCAGCATGGTGTAGGCCGCTTCCGGGATCATTGGCAGGTAGATGGTGACCCGGTCGCCCTTCTTGACTCCGTGCGCCTTGAGCACGTTCGCGATCTTGCAGACCCGGCGGAGCAACTCGCGGTAGGTGACGATCCGCTCGTACTCCGGATTGTCCGCCTCCCAGATGATCGCCACCCGGTTGGCGTGCCGCGGCAGGTGCCGGTCGATGCAGTTGTAGGCGACGTTGAGTTCGCCGTCCTCGTACCACTTGATCGAGACGTCGCCGTCGAACGAGGTGTTCTTCACCTTGGTGTAGGGCTTGCTCCAGTGCAGGCGCTGACCCATCTCGCCCCAGAACGCCTCCGGCTCCTCGATCGATCGGGCATACATGGTACGGTAGGTCAGGTCGTCGATCAGCGCCGTCTTCGCGAACGAGGCAGGAACCGGAAACGTCTCGGACATTGTTATCTTCCTTTCGGCGCCCAGGGCCGGTGACGGTCTGGCCGTCCCCCGAAAAGCCCCTGGCGGGCGGCTGCTGCCGCCGGCTTCCCCTCCGCTGATTTTCCTTCGCGGCGTGCGAAGACGCAACCGGCGTCACCACCCGGTGGCCGCCCCGGGAGCCGCGCACGGCGCCCGGCCGCCAAGGATATCCACGCATTCCACGTACTTCTCCACAATCCCGCAGCAAGGCCATGCAGATCTGCCGTCGGCCCGGCAAGACCAGCATCCGGCCGGCTCGGGATCGCGACCTCAGGAAACCTTGTCCAGCCATTGCCCGATCGCGGGCATGATCCTCTCGACGATGATCTCGATGCCGGCCGCCGTGGGATGAATACCATCGGGCAGGTTGAGCGTGTGGTCGCCGGCTACCCCATCGAGGAAGAACGGGTAGAGCGGAATGTCATGACGTTCCGCCACGTCCTGATAGACCTGCCGGAACGAGTTTCCGTAGGCAGCACCGAGATTTGGCGGGGCCAGCATTCCGGCCAGGAATACCGGCACGCCCGCGGCTGAAGCCTTTTCAATGATCGCGTCGAGGTTGCGCTCCAGTTGATCGGTGGGCAGGGCGCGCAGCGCGTCGTTGGCGCCCAGCTCGACGATCAGGTGGCTGGGGCGGTCCGCCAGCACCCAGTCGACCCGCGCGAGCCCGCCAGCCGAGGTGTCGCCCGACACGCCGGCATCGATGACCTGGCAGTCCCGCCCGGACGCCTGTAACGCCGCCTGGAGCCGGGCCGGAAATCCTTCGTTCACGGAAAGCCCATAGGCTGCGGTCAGGGAATCGCCCAGCACCGCGATCCGGCACGCTGCCCCCTGCGCCTGGACCTGGCCCGGCGGGGCCAGGACCGCGAGCAGGGCCAATCCCGCTGCCGCCAATGGCCGCAGCAGGGCCAGGAGCCGGCGGATCAGCGCTGCGCGGTTGCCGGCGGGGTCCTGGCTGGCCATCTGTGCACGGATGCCTGAATGTGAGGACCGGATGATCAATCTCGTGGACCTTCGTCTCGATCTGACAGGGGCCGCCGGACGGGTCTCGATCCTCAAGGGCGTCGACCTCCAGGTTCCGGCCGGGTCTGCAGTGAGCGTGGTGGGTCCATCCGGCTCCGGCAAGTCGAGCCTGATCGCGGTGATCGCCGGCATCGAGCGGCCGACGGGCGGCAAGGCAATCGTGGACGGGGTCGACATCGCCACGCTGGACGAGGACGGGCTTGCCCGGTTCCGGCGCGGGCGGCTGTCCATCCTGTTCCAGAGCTTCCACCTGATCCCGACCCTGTCGGCGCTGGAAAACGTCGCGGTGCCGCTGGAGCTGATGGGCCAGCGCGACGCGCTGGAGCGGGCTGAAGCGGCCCTGGCCGAGGTGGGCCTGGCCCATCGCATCGACCATTATCCCGGGCAGATGTCGGGCGGCGAGCAGCAGCGCACCGCGCTGGCGCGCGCCCTGGTCACCGAGCCCACCATCCTGCTGGCCGACGAGCCCACCGGCAATCTCGACCGCGCCAATGGTGGGCATGTCATGGAACTGCTGTTCGCCTTGCGCCGCCAGCGCGGCACCACGCTCTTGCTGGTGACCCACGACCTTGAGCTGGCCCAGGCCTGCGACTGGACCTGCCGCATGGAGGACGGCCGGCTGACCGCCCCACCGCACCTGGCCGCTTCCGCCGACCAGAAGCTGCGGCAGCCGGCATGACCATGTCCGCCACGATCACGCGACGCCTGCCGTTCGCCTTGTCCTTCGCCCTGCGCGACCTGCGCGGCGGCCTGCGCAGCTTCTGGCTCCTGCTGCTCTGCCTGGCGCTGGGCGTGGCGGCGATCGGTGCGGTGGGCCTCCTGTCCGCCGCGGTGGACCATGCGGTCGAGCGCGATGCGCGCAGCCTCTTGGGCGGCGATCTTGTGGCCGAGGCCTCGGGCGAGCCGATCACGGTCGAGGAGCTTGGCCCGGCCGTGCCGGCGGGCAGCACGTCGCGCTCGACTGTGCGGATGAGCGGGCTCGCCATGAGCGAGGGCAGGGGCGAGGACGGCTCGTCGCGCAGCCTCGCCATTGCGCTCAAGGGCGTGGAGCAGCCCTGGCCACTGCTGGGCCAGGTCGAGCTCGATCCGCCGCTGCCGGTGGCCGAGGCGCTGGCCGATGGCGGGGTGGTGGTGGAACGCACCCTCCTGCCGCGCTTAGGGGTCGAGGTCGGCGACAGGATCCGCCTGGGCGACGGGCTGGTCACCATCCGTGCGGTGCTGGTGAGCGAGCCCGAGCGGGTCCAGGGCATCTATGGCCTGGGCCCGCGCGTGGTGGCCTCGATCGACACGATCCGGGAAGCCGGCATCCTCCTGCCGGGTGCGGTGACCACCTGGTCGCGCGCCATCGTCCTGCCGGACGGCACGGACGTCCCCGCTGTCCAGGCCGCGATCCGCGAAAGCACGCCCGGTGCCCGGTTCCGCCTGCGCGGAGTGGAGGAGATCCAGCCCCAGGTGGCGCGCTTCACCGACCGGCTGGCCAGCTACCTGACGGTCGCCGCGCTGGCCGCCTTGCTCACCGGCGGGATCGGCATCGGCCTGGCGGTGCAGGGCTGGCTGGTCCAGCGCCGCGCCGGCATCGCCACGCTGAAGGCTCTGGGCGCCACGCCCGGCCAGGTCCTGCTGGTCTATGCGCTGCAGGTGACCTTGGTGGCGGCCCTGGCGGCCCTGCTGGGGGCGCTCGGCGCCTACGCCCTGGCCTCGCTCGCCCGCCTCCTGCCGGCCGAGCTGATCCCGTTCGAGCTGGGCGACGTGTTTGCCGCCTGGCCACTCCTGCGCGCCGGCCTGCTGGGCATCGCGACCGCCCTCCTGTTCGCCGCCGTGCCGCTCCTGGACGCGCGCGACCTGCCGGTGGCGGCCCTCCTGCGCCCGGCCGCGGCCGAGCAGCGGCACGGCGGCTGGCGGCCGCGCCTCGTGGTGCTGGGCCTGGGCGTGCTGCTGGTGGGCGGGCTCGCCGCGCTGACCACGCCCAGGCCCGAGATCGGCGCCAGCTTCGCCCTGGCGGCATTGCTGGCCGCCGGCCTGCTCACCCTGCTCGGGCGCGGGGTGCTGGCGCTGGTCGGCCGGCTCGCCCGGCATGGCCCCCTGGTCCTGCGCTTGTCCCTGGCCCGGCTGAACCGGCCGGGCTCTACCGCCCTGCCGGTGGTGGTCGCGACCGGCACCGCCCTGTCGGTCCTGGCGACCGTCCTGTTCGTCCAGCAGTCGCTCGACGCCGAACTGCAGAACTCCTTGCCGGAACGGGCACCCTCGGTCGTGTTCATCGACATCCAGCCGAACCAAGTCGAGGCCTTCGACCAGGTGCTGGCGCGCTTTCCCGACGCCGTGCTCGACCAGCGCGCCCCGGTGCTGCGCGCGCGAGTATCGGAGATCAAGGGCGTGCCGGTCGAGCAGGCGGCGATCGGCGAGAACGTGCGCTGGACAGTCCGGCGCGACCGCGGCCTGTCCTGGACCGCCGACCCGCCGCGCGACGAGCCACTGGTGGCAGGGTCCTGGTGGCCCGCCGACTATGCCGGCCGGCCGCTGGTCTCGGTCGAGGACGACGTCGCCCAAGGCTATGGGGTGGGGGTGGGCGACACTCTGTCCTTCAACGTGCTGGGCCGCACGGTCGAGGCGACCATCGTCAACCTGCGCCGGGAGATCGACTGGTCGCAGGCCCGGATCGACTTCGTGTTCCTGTTCAGCCCGGGCCTGCTGGAGCAGGCGCCGCATACCCTGGTCTCGACCGTACGGGTGCCGCCGGACCAGGAGCCGGCGCTGCTGGACGCCATGGCGCAGGCACTGCCCAACGTGACGCCGATCTCGATCAGCGAGGTCAGCCGGCAGATCGGGATGGTGCTGGGCCGGATCGGCTTTGCCGTCCAGGCAGTGGCCTCGGTGACCCTGGGCGCCGGGCTGCTGGTGCTGCTAGGGGCACTCGCCGCGTCCCGCCGCCAGCGTCGCCAGCAGGCGGCCTTGATGAAGGTGCTGGGTGCCACGAGGGCTGACCTCCTGCGCCACTTCCTGATCGAGCACGCGGCACTGGGCCTCCTGTCCGCCCTGGTCGGCCTGCTGGTCGGCGGCATCGCTGCCTATGTGCTGGTAGCGCCGTTCATGAATCTGGGCTTTGCCGCGAAGCCCGGCACGGCAGGCCTCCTGGCGCTGGCGGCGGTGGCGCTGACCGGGTTGGTGGGTGCGGTCTCCACCTGGCGCCTCCTGGCCCGGCCGATCGCCCCGGTCCTACGCACGTCGTGACGGTGGCCTTGCGAGACGAACGTGCGGGCACGCCGGACACCGAAAGTCGCCGTTTTCGGGCGGTAGCGTTTCGTCTTGCGACCGGCTCGCCAGGCCGGCCGATGATCTTGGCCAGCCGCCGCTTCGCCGCGGCGAGACCTTGGCCGCGCCGACGATCTTCGGAAAATGTCGTCAATCCGTTGAATTGTAACGATATGTATCATTGTCGCTGGCGTACGGATCCGGCCATCTGGTCTTGATGCACCACGGCCGATCGCTATATTCTAGACATATGAGCGTCGGCCACCTGAGGTCGCCGCCGCCCCTGAGGAGGTTACATGGCATTCGGCACGGATCCCCGCTTGGCGCGCATGGGCGGACGTGTAGCGGTCGACCAGGTCGACGCGGGCCTCCGCCGCTACATGCTGTCCATCTACAACTATATGGGCCTGGGCCTGGCGCTGACCGGCATCATCGCGATGTTCGTCGCCGCGACCCCGGCCATCTACGTCCCGATCTTCACTTCGCCGCTCAAGTGGGTGGTGATGCTGGCGCCCTTGGGCTTCATCTTCTTCCTGGGCTTCAGGCTCCAGCAGATGAGCGTGTCCGCGGTACAGATGACCTTCTGGGCCTTCTGCGCCGTGATGGGCCTGTCCATGGCCTCGATCTTCCTGGTGTTCACCGGTGAGAGCGTGGCTCGGACCTTCTTCATCACCGCCGCGGCGTTCGGCGCCCTGTCGCTCTATGGCTACACCACCAAGCGCGACCTGTCGGCGATGGGCACGTTCCTGGTGGTCGGCCTGTTCGGCCTGATCATCGCGAGCGTGGTCAACATCTTCATCGGCTCCTCCGCGCTGCAGTTCGCGGTGAGCGTCGCCGGCGTGCTGATCTTCGCGGGCCTGACCGCGTGGGACACGCAGCGACTGAAGGAGATGTATCTGGAGAACATGGAGCCGGGTGCCCAGACCAAGATGGCGGTCATGGGGGCGCTGACCCTCTACCTGGACTTCATCAACATGTTCCAGTTCCTGCTGCAGTTCATGGGCGTGCGGACCAACAGCGAGTAAGTCGGCACGGAGCCGCACGGCTCTTGACCGGGCAGGGGCCGGTCGTCCTGATGGGCGGCCGGCCCTTTGTTTTGGGCCTTCTTCCGGATCCGTTCCTTGTCCAGATGCTCCAGCGCGCTCGCGCTCGTCCTGCTGCTCGCCGCCTGCGCCGCGGAGCCCCCGCCCGCCCGGGCCGACATCGAAACAGGATCGGTGCAGCGCGTGCCGGTGCCGGGGCTGGAGCTGCCGCAGCGCCTGGCCGAAGGTGCGGTGCTCACCGCTGCCTGGGAGCTGCGTTCGCAACTGCCGATCACCGGCCTGTCCGCCATGGCGCTGGACGGTGAGCGGCTGCTCCTCGGCACCGACCAGGGCGACCTCTTGGAAATCTCTTGCCCATTCGAGCGGCCCCTTACCGAATGCGCGGATGAGTGGCGGTTCGATGGGCGGCTGGTGGCGCGCGGCGCACCCCGGGCCGATCTCGAGGCCCTGGCGGTCCGCCCGGACGGCAGTGTGGTGCTGGGCCTGGAGAACATGCCGCGCTTGGCGCTGCTGGAAGGTCAACCTGGCGGCTACCGGATCGGCCGGCTGGAAGGGGCGCCGGACCTGCGCTTCCTCCATCGCAATGCCGGCCCGGAGGCGGTGGCGGCCCTGCCGGACGGACGGCTGCTCACTATTCCGGAAGGAGCCGTGGAGCCGGATGGCCGGGCCTTGGTCTTGCTGCAGGACGGGGAGGGGAACTGGCAGCGGCACTGGCTGAGGCTGCCAGCAGCCGACCTCCTGCCGGTCGAGGCCACGGTCGCGGGCGACCATCTGTTCGTCCTGCTGCGCCGCTTCGGCCTCCTGTCGGGCTGGCGCGGCGAGATCCTGGCACTGCCGCTGCGTGCGCTAGACGAGCCAGTCGACGCGTTCACGCCCCGGACGATCGCGGTGATCAGCCACGAGCCGCTCGGCGACAATTACGAGGCCATGGCGGTCCGCCAGCTCCCCGATGGCAGCTACTCACTGCTGGTAGCCAGCGACGACAATGGCTTCGCCCTGCAGCGCCGGCTGCTCCTGGCCTTCACTTGGCAGCCGCTGCAATCCGGGGAGTGGTGACGGGCAGGCGCCCCGTCAGGGCGCAGACGGGCTCGGCAGGGCCACGGCACGCAGATTCATGATCGCGCGGAACGGGATCAGCAGCACCAGCGCCATGGCCAGCTTCACGGCGAGGTCGCCCATGGCCCAGCTCAGCCAGGGCAGGCCGGTGAACGCGAAGGCGCCGCCGAAGAACACGGCGGTG
>NZ_WUJP01000303.1 GCF_009806515.1 Geminicoccus flavidas
TCCCAGACCGAGGCCAGGACCGAGCCGAGCAGCGGCGCCTTCCACCAGGACGCGCGGCGCAGCCGGTCGAAGATGGTGATGTCGAGCAGTTGCGAACTCAGGAACGCCGCGCCGGAGGCCAGGGCGATCCGGACATCGGACAGCAGCATCGACAGGACCACGCCCAGCGCGAAGCCGGCATAGGCGACATGGCGCGCGCGTCTGGGCCCATACCAGCGATTGGTGAGGTCGGTGACCAGGAAGGCCAAGGGGTAGCTGAACGCGCCCCAGGTCAGCCAGTCATTGATCGGGAACTGGACCAGCCAGTTCGAGGCGGCCACCACGGCCACCATCGCCGCCACCGCCCCGATCGGTAGGGTGTGCGGCGCAGCGGTCGTGACAGCCGGCATCGATCGGGTCAGGTCAGGCCTGGGCGGCCGCGGCGCGGGCGGCCAGCACCCGCTCCTGGACGCGGGCCAGGTCGGAAGGCAGATCCTTGCGCGACGCTTCGACCAGGAAGCCGTCCAGGCCGCCATGCTTGTCGATGGTGCGGATCGCCGCCGCGCTCAGGCGGACGCGGAACTGCTGCTTCAGGCTCTCGCTGTAGAGCCGGCGGTACTGCAGGTTCGGCAGGTACCGGCGACGGGTCTTGTTGTTCGCGTGGCTGACATTGTTGCCGACGAGAACGCCCTTGCCCGAGACGGCGCAGCGACGTGCCATGGGGAAATCCTCAACTGAATTCTTGACCGATCGGACGAACGGGACCCGCAGGTGGCGGAAGTCCGGCACGCAGTGGCGCGCATCTAGCCCCCGTGCGCCCGGACGTCAAGCGCTCCACCCTCAGAGGGCGCTCGGAGCTTTATGTTGCACTGCACAAAAAATCTCTTGAAACCGGCGCGAGTGCTCCCTATCTGGCGTTTGTGCGGTGCAGCATAGTGACTGACGGCCGCCCCTCATTGCCGCCAGACAGGAGAGTTCCCATGGCTTCATATGCTTTCCCCGCTCCGAAGTTCGATGCCGACCTGTTCGTCGCCATCCAGAAGCGCAACGTCGATGCCTTCACCGGCGCCTCGCAGATCGTCGCGGATGGCCTGCGCACCCTGGCGCAGCGCCAGGCGGAGATCGCCCAGGCCTCGTTCAAGCAGTTCATGGCCGACAGCCAGGCGTTCATGACCGCGAAGCCCACCGAGGTGAAGCCGGGCGACGTCGCCGCCAAGGTCAAGAGCTCGTATGAGGCCGCCATCGCCAATGCGCAGGAGCTCGGCAACCTCGTGGTCAAGGTGCAGACCGACGCCATGAACGTGCTGAACAACGCTGCGGTCGCCAGCTTCGACGACATGAAGAAGATCGCCGCCTGAGCGATCACCAGTACGGCCGAGCTTGCCCCGGCCGGTTCGAGGGAAGAGGCAGTGCCGGCCGGCACTGCCTTTTTTCGTTGTGGCGAGGCGGGCCGGCCCGGGAGGACGGACGGGATGACACGGCTCTGGATCACCCTATTGCTGGCCCTGGCGAGCCTGTCCGCCCATGCCCAGGCTCCGCCCGAACCCGGCATCCGCAGCTTGCCGGCCTCGATCGCCGGCGGGCCGACCGATCTCTGGTTTCCCGCCGCTGCGGGCGGCACGCCCGAGACGGTCGGCGTTTCCCCGGTCTTCCGGGGCGTCCCCGCGCGCCGCAACGCTGAGCTGCCGGACGGCAAGCTGCCCCTGATCCTGCTGGCCCATGGTGGCCTACGCGCCAGCCCGCAGGGCGGT
>NZ_WUJP01000304.1 GCF_009806515.1 Geminicoccus flavidas
AACTGGCTGGCGGCGGAACTGGCCAAGCGCGGCCATCTCGTCCTGGTGATCCCGCCCGCCGCTCATGCCGAGGCCGATGCGGCCGCCGCCGTCCAGGAGGTCGCGCGGCGGCCGGCCAATCTCGCCACGGCACTGTCCGCCCTCGAAGCCGAGCCAGAGCTAGCCGACCGAGTAAACCGGCACGCGGTGGCGGCGGTGGGCTTCTTCCAGGGCGGCACCGCCGCCCTGGCGCTGGCCGGTGCGGAACTGGACCTGGCACGCTTCCGGTTGACCTGCAGGCAGCACCCGGCCAGCCCCGACTGCCGCTGGTTCGCCCGGCAGGGCGTGGATCTGGCGGCGCTGGAACTGGCCGGCATCGCCGGCAGCCGCCGCGACCCCCGCATCCGCGCGGTGGTCGCCGTGAACCCGGAACTGGCCGACCGTTTCACCCCGTCCAGCCTCGCGGCACTTGCGGTGCCGGCGGCGATCCTGAGCCTGGGCGAGGCCGGGACCCTGCCGCCCTGGCTGGATCCCGCACCCCTGGCCGATGCCGACCCCGATCTGCGCCCCCGCATCATCCCGGATGCCGGCCCGTTCAGCGCCTTTCCCGAATGCACGGAGGCGGCACCGGCGCTGCTGGCGGAGGAGGGGGAGGACGATGCGCTGTGCCAGGAGCCGGCCGAGGAGCCGCGTGCTGCGGTCCACCAGCGGATCGCCGCGGCGATTGCCTCGGCACTCGCCAAAAGCTTTGCCGCTCAGCCGGCCTCGGGCCCGGTCCAGTAGCGGGTCAGCTTGGCCGGATCGGGCTTGGGACTCGGCTGGTGCTCCGCCTCATAGGAGCCGATGAACAGAAAGCCGGTGATCACATCGTCGCCGGCACAGCCGAGGCCTGCGCGCACCACCG
>NZ_WUJP01000305.1 GCF_009806515.1 Geminicoccus flavidas
GGTCATAGGCGTTCTTGCCGGTGACCCATTTGGCGGCAAAACCCTTGGCATGCGCGGCGAGCAGCATGTTCTGCATCGCGGCGGCACCCGAAGCCAACTGCTCCACCGCCGGGATCTTGGGGTGATCGGCCCGGACATGGGTGATCACCGCAATCACCGCGGCGGCGCGCTGCGGGTTGCGGCGCTGCTTGTCCAGGTCGGCCTCGGCCGTGTCCGGGTTGGCCGCCAGTGCTGCTTCGACGAACAGCTCGCCCAGCGCCTTGCGCGCCTCGCCGGTCACCACCAGGAAGCGGAACGGCGAGATCCGGCCATGATCGGGCGCTGCCGCCCCGGCCGCCAGAATCGCGTCCAGCGTCGCCTGATCGGGGCCGGGACTGCCCATCTTGAGCGGCGGCACGCTCGTGCGGCTCATGATCGCGGTCAAAGCATCCATCTCGCAATCCTCTGCTGGCCGCCCTCTGCTGGCTGATGCCGCGGCTGGCCTCGTGACGTAGCTGGCTACCGCCATAGCGCCGCCCTTGTTGCATTGCGAGATGCGGCCGCGCTAGGCCGAGGCGGCACGTCGCTGCCGGATCAACCGCTGCCGTAGGATCACATGTCCGACCAGGGCCATTATCTCGAGGATCTGCAGCCCGGCATGACCGCCTCGCTCGGCAAGACGGTCACCGATGCCGACCTGGTCCTGTTCGCCGGCGTGTCCGGCGACACCAACCCCGTCCACCTGGACGAGGAGTTCGCGCAAGCCACCATGTTCAAGGGCCGGATCGCCCATGGCATGCTGATCGCCGGCGTGATCTCCGCGGTGCTCGGCACCCGGCTGCCCGGCCCCGGCGCCATCTATGTCAGCCAGTCGGTGAAGTTCCTCGCACCCGTGCGGGTCGGCGACACGCTGAAGGCGTCGGTCATCGTGCGCGAGGTCGATTACGAGCGCCGCCGCGTCACCCTCGATACCGAATGCCGCGTACGCGACACCAAGGTGCTGGCCGGCGAGGCGATCCTCATGGTGCAGCGCCGCCCGCGCGCAGCCGCCTGAGCATGCCGGCGCGCCATCGGGGGCCGGGCGGGCAGGCTTGACCCGGCCTTTGCCCTCGCGCATCTGCCGCACATGCAGGTCCATCGCCATCTCGACCGTCTGCCCGATGCCGCCCGCGGCCTGGCGCTCGCCATCGGCAATTTCGACGGCGTCCATCTGGGGCACCGCGCCATTCTGGGCCGGGCGGCCGCGGAAGGGCGGGATCTAGGCGTGCGCGCGGGCGTGCTGACCTTCGAGCCGCACCCGCGCGAACTGTTCCAGCCGGACAGCGCGCCCAAGCGCCTGACGCCGCTGCGGCGCAAACTGGAACTGCTGAGCGAGATCGGCGTGAGTCACGTGGTGGTGCCGCGCTTTACCCGCGCGTTTGCCGTCCGTTCCGCCGCTGATTTCGTGGACGCGGTCCTGGTCGGCCAGCTGGCGGCCCGGGTGGTGGTGGTGGGCCAGGACTTCTGCTTCGGCAAGGGCCGCGGCGGCGACGCGACCTTCCTCGCCCAGCGCCTGGCCGGGCACGGCGTGACGGCCGTCGTCCATCCCAAGGTGACGATCGGCGGCGAACCCTGCTCCTCCACCCTGATCCGCAACCTGCTGGCCGAGGGCGACGCGCGTGCCGCGACCCGGCTGCTCGGTCGGCCGCACGTGGTGGAGGGCGTGGTGATCAGGGGGGCGGGGCTCGGCCGGCAATTGGGCTTTGCCACCGCCAACCTCCAGCCGCTGCACCCGCGCGCGCTGCTGCCCGGCCACGGCGTCTATGCCGCCAAGGTCGGGATCGTCGGCGAGGACGTGAACGAGCCGCGCCCAGCCGTCCTGAACTGGGGGCGGCGGCCCACCGTGGACGGTGTCAAGGAGGTGCTGGAGGTCCATCTGTTCGACATGGCGCGCGACCTCTATGGTAGGCGCCTGCGGGTGGGTTTCGTCGAGCGGCTGCGCGGCGAGATCCGGTTCCCGAACTTGGACGCGCTGGTGGCCCGCATCCACGAGGATGCCGCAGCCGCCCGCGCGCTCTTGTCGTCTCCCCTGCCGACTGCCGAATGATGAGCCAGGATCTGAAGAGCACGGTCTTTCTGCCCAAGACCGATTTCCCGATGCGGGCGGCCTTGCCCGAGCGCGAGCCCGCGATCGTCAAGCGCTGGATCGAGACGGGGCTCTGGGAGCGAATCCGACGGCAGTCGAAGGGCCGGCCCCTGTTCGTGCTGCACGACGGCCCGCCTTACGCCAACGGCAACATCCACATGGGCACGACGTTGAACAAGGTCCTGAAGGACCTGATCAACCGTTCGCGCCAGATGCTGGGCTATGATGCCAACTACGTGCCCGGCTGGGACTGCCACGGCCTGCCGATCGAGTGGCAGATCGAGCAGGAATACCGCAAGCGTGGTGCGGACAAGGATGCGGTGCCGATCGTCCAGTTCCGCGCCGAGTGCCGCCGGCACGCCGAGAAGTACCTGGACATCCAGCGCAAGGAGTTCCAGCGCCTGGGTTGCCTCGGCGACTGGGACAATCCGTATACCACCATGGCCTTTTCTTCCGAGGCCGCGATCTTCGAGGAACTGGCCAAGTTCCTGAACAACGGCTCGCTGTATCGCGGGCTGAAGTCGGTGATGTGGTCGACGGTCGAGAAGACTGCGCTGGCCGAGGCCGAGGTCGAGTATCACGACCATACCTCGACCTCGATCTGGGTGCGCTTCCCGCTCACCCGGGCACTCGACCCGGCTCTTGCCAATGCCGCGGTGGTGATCTGGACCACCACGCCCTGGACGATCCCGGCGAACCGGGCGATCGCCTATGGCGAGGAGATCGCCTATGTGCTGATCGAGCCCACCGAACTGGCCGAGGGCTCGACGGTGCGGGTGGGCGACCGGCTGGTGGTGGCCGAGGAACTGCTCGAATCCTTCCTCGCCAGTGCCAAGATCACCGGCCATGCCCTGCGCGGACGCTTCCCCGGCACGGCCCTGGCCAGCGCCAGGGCCGAGCATCCGCTCAAAGGCCTGGCCGGCGGCTACGGCTTCGACGTGCCGCTCCTGCCCGGCGACTTCGTCACGACCGAGCAGGGCACGGGCCTCGTCCACGTGGCGCCCTCGCATGGCGAGGACGACTTCAACTTGGGCACGGCCCACGGGATCGCCGCCGAGGACACGGTGGGGCCGGACGGCACCTATACCCCGATCATCCCCGGTTTTGCCGGCATCCACGTGTTCAAGGCCCACGAGCCGGTGATGGCGGCGCTGGCCGAGCACGGTGCCCTCTTGGCCTCCGCACCCCTGGTCCATTCCTACCCGCACAGCTGGCGCTCCAAGGCGCCGCTCATCTTCCGCGCGACCGCCCAGTGGTTCATCGCGATGGACGACGAGAACCGGCTGCGCGAGAAGGCGATGGCCGCGATCGCCGCTACCGCCTTCGTCCCGGACAAGGGCCGCAACCGGATCGGCTCCATGGTCGAGAGCCGCCCGGACTGGTGCGTCAGCCGTCAGCGCGCCTGGGGCGTGCCGATCGCGGTGTTCGTCGACAAGGCGACCGGCGAGCCCCTGCGCGACCCGGAGGTCTGCCGGCGGATCGCCGACGCCTTTCGCGCGGAAGGGGCCGATGCCTGGTGGTCGCGCGACCCGCAGGAATTCCTGGGCGAGAAGTACCGTGCGGAGGACTTCGAGAAGGTCGACGACATCCTGGATGTCTGGTTCGACAGCGGTTCGACCCATGCCTTCACCCTGGAAGGCCGCCCCGACCTGCGCTGGCCGGCCGACCTCTATCTCGAGGGCTCCGACCAGCATCGCGGCTGGTTCCAGTCGTCCCTGCTGGAAAGCTGCGGCACGCGCGGCCGCGCGCCCTTCGACGCGGTGCTGACCCACGGCTTTGTGGTCGATGCCGCCGGGCGCAAGATGTCGAAGTCGCTGGGCAACGTCCTGTCGCCCATGGACCTGATGAAGACCCATGGCGCCGACATCCTGCGCCTGTGGGTGGTCTCGACCGACTTCGCCGAAGACATCCGGATCAGCAAGGACATCTTAGAGCGCACCGCCGACAGTTACCGCAAGGCGCGCAACACGCTGCGCTACCTCCTGGCCAACCTCCATGGCTTCACGCCCGCCGAGATCCTGCCGGACGAGGAGCTGCCGGAGCTGGAGCGCTGGGTGCTGCACCGGCTGGCCGAGCTGGACCGGGCGATCCGGGCCGGCAACGAGCGCTACGACTTCCTGGGGCCCTACAAGGACCTGCTGGAGTTCGCGGCGATCGACCTGTCCGCCTTCTATTTCGACGTGCGCAAGGACTCGCTCTACTGCGATCATCCGGACGATCTGCGCCGGCGCGCCGCGCGCACCGTGCTGGACCGGGTGTTCGACTGCCTGGTGCGCTGGCTGGCCCCGATCCTGGTGTTCACCACTGAGGAAGCCTGGCGCTACCGGCACGGAGAGGGTGTGGACAGCATCCATCTGGAGTGCTTCGCCGACCTGCCGGAGAGCTGGTACCGACCGGAGCTGGGCGAGCGCTGGGCGAAGGTCCGCGAGCTGCGCCGGGTGGTGACGGGCGTGCTGGAGATCGAGCGGCGCGAGAAGCGGATCGGCAGCTCGCTGGAGGCGGCACCCGCCCTCTACGTGACGCCTGAGCAGCACCGGCTGCTGGCCGGCCTGGACATGGCCGAGCTGTGCATCACGTCCGGCCTGAAGCTGGTCGAGGGCGAGGCGCCGGCCGATGCGTTCCGCCTGGACGAGGTCCCGGGTGCTGCGGCCTCGCCGCGGCCGGCCAAAGGCGAGAAGTGCCTGCGCTGCTGGCGAGTCCTGCCCGAGGTCGCGCAGTCGCCAGAACATGTCTGCCAGCGCTGCACGACCGTGCTGGGCCGGCTGCGGGTCGATGCATGAGCCATGTCCGCCCGGCCCTGATTCTGGCTGTGTTCGTGTTCGCCCTGGACCAGGTCTCCAAGGAGGTGATCCTGGCCGTGGCGGACGCCTTGCCCAGCGCGGTGCTGCCGTTCTTCAACCTGGTGCTAGTCTGGAACCCCGGGGTCAGCTTCGGCATGCTTGGCGGTGACCAGGCCACGGAGCCCTGGATCCTGGTGGGGCTGGCGCTCCTGATCACGGTCGGCCTGCTGATCTGGCTGTTCCGCGAGCGCGACCGGGGCACCGCGCTGGCGATCGGGCTGGTGCTGGGCGGCGCCATCGGCAACGTGATCGACCGGCTGCGCCACGGTGCGGTGGTCGACTTCCTCGACTTCCATGTGGCCGGCTATCATTGGCCGGCGTTCAACCTCGCCGATTCGGCGATCGTGGTGGGGGCGCTGCTGCTCGTGGCGGAGAGCTTCATGGTCAAGAAGAAGGAGGCCGCGTCGTGAGAAGCCTCGGGACCGGCCTGCCCAGGCTTTCGGCCGGGCTGGCGATGCTGCTGCTGGCGGGCTGCGGCGAGACCACCGTCCAGGAGCAGCTGGGCTTGGTGCGCAGTGGGCCGGACGAGTTCCAGGTGGTGCGCCAGGCACCCTTGGAGATGCCGCCATCTATGGCCGAGCTGCCCCCACCCCGGCCGGGTGCTCCGCCGATCAGCCAAGCCGATCCGTCGCGGCAGGCGCGCAACGTCCTGCTGGGGGCCGCTACCACCGCGCCAGTCACGATCGCCGCGGTCGATCCCGCCGCCACGCCCGCGCCCGTCGCTGCGGATCGGACCTCGCCCGGCCAGCAGGCACTGCTGGCCGCCACCGGCGAGACCGCGGCCGACCCGGACATCCGCCGGGTGCTGGCGCAGGAGCAGGCCGACTCGACCTCGATCAGCGACCGCACCTTCCTGTTCATAGCATCCTGGCAGCGGACCAGCCCGGAGGACCAGCCGGGCGTAGTGCTGGACCCGGTGGCCGAGAGCCAGCGCCTGCAGGAAGCGGGCATCAACGCGGCCGACCGGCCGCTCACCATGCGCGTCGGCAGCGTCCCGCTCGCAGCACCGCCGATCAACTGAAGAGGGCGCCGTCTTGTCCGATCCCGCCTCCGGTCCCGAGCACAACGCCAGCCTCGATCCTGCGGAAGTGGTGCCGCCCCGGCGCGGCCTGTTCCATCCCAGCACCTTCACGCTGGACAATGGCATGCAGGTGGTGGTGGTCGAGAACCACCGCGCCCCGGTGGTGGCCCACTGGGTCTGGTACAAGGTGGGCTGCGCCGACAGCCCGATCGGCAAGTCCGGCTTGCCGCACTTTCTCGAGCACCTGATGTTCAAGGGGACCGACAAGATCCCGCCAGGGGCGTTCAGCAAGGAGGTCGCACGCCAGGGCGGCAACGACAACGCCCAGACCAGCCTGGACTACACCGCCTATTTCCAGCTGATCGCCAAGGACCGCCTGCCGCTGATGATGGAGATGGAGGCCGACCGGATGGCCAATCTCCGGCTGGTGGACGAGATCGTCTATCCTGAGCGCGACGTGATCGTGGAGGAGCGTCGCCAGCGCATCGACAACGACCCGGGTGCGCAGCTGGCCGAGCAGATGGGGGCACTCCAATACCTCCATCACCCCTACCGCCTGCCGGTGATCGGCTGGATGCACGAGATCCAGAGCTATACCCGCGAGGATGCGCTGGCGTTCTACGAGCGCTGGTACGGCCCGGAGAATGCGATCCTGGTGGTGGCCGGCGACATCACCGCCGATGAGCTGCGCCCGCTGGCCGAGGCCAGCTATGGCCGCCTTGCCCGGCGCGGCACGCCGGAGCGGGTCCGCTTGGCAGAGCCGCCGCAGCTCGCCGAGCGCCGGATCGAGCTGGCCGACGAGCGGGTCGGCCAGCCGCTGGTGATGCGCTCCTACCTGGTGCCGTCGTTTGCCAGTGCCGGCAGCGACCATGCCTATGCGCTGGAGGTGCTGATGGAGTGGCTGGGCTCCGGCGGCACGGCCGAGCTTTACCGCGAGCTCGTGGTCGAGCAGGGTCTGGCCGCCAATGCCGGCGGCTTCTACCGGGGCGTGGCACTCGATCCGACCACGCTGCGCGTCTATGCGGTGCCGCGGCCGGGTGTCAGCCTCGATACGGTGGAGGCGGCCATGGACGCGGTGCTGGCGCGGGTGGTCCAGGACGGCATGCCCGACGAGGCGCTGGCCCGGGTGCAAAAGCGCATGCTGGCCGAGGCGGTCTATGACCGCGACAGCCTGATGGGTGCGTCTCGCTATTTCGGTGCCTGTCTGTGCAGCGGCCTGTCGGTCGAGGACGCCGAGGCCTGGCCCGAGCGCATCGCCGCGGTCGACGGTACTGCGATCCGGGCAGCGGCCGCGGTCGCGTTCGACCGGCGCCGAGCCGTCACCGGCCGGCTGCTCCAGGGTAGCTGAGCCCGATCCAGCCGCTGGGCCCAACCACAACCACCCCAAGTAACCAGAACCAGCAAGGAGTGCCGCAGCTTGGTCCCCGTTCAGGAAGTGACGACCGCGGGCGGCATCCGCGCTTTTCTGGTCACCGAGCGTGCCGTGCCGTTCCTTTCGCTGGGCTTCCACTTCCGCGGCGGCGCTCGGCTGGATCCGCCGGACGGCGAGGGCCTGGCCGCGTTCGCCGGGGCGGTGATCGACGAGGGGGCCGGCCCCTATGACAGCCAAGCCTTTCGCCGCGAGCTGGAAGACAATGTCATCCGGCTAGGCTTCGACGTCGACCGGACCGGCTTCAGCGGCCACCTGAAGACGCTGACCGCCACCCGCGACCATGCCTTTGAGCTGCTGCGCCTGGCCTTATGCGAGGCACGGCTGGACGAGGAGCCGGTGGAGCGGGTGCGTGCCCAGATCCAGGCCGACCTCGCTAGGCGGGCCAAGGAGCCGAACGCCCAGGCGCGCCGCCACTTCTTCAAGGGCATGTTCGGCAGCCATCCCTATGGCCGCTCGATCCGTGGCACGGCCGAGACGGTGGCGGGCTTCAGTGCGGACGACGTGCGCCGCTACGTGTCCCAGAACCTGCGCCGGGACGATCTGGTGGTGGGCGTGTGCGGCGACATCGATGCTGCCACGCTGGCGCCGCTGCTCGACCATGTATTCGGCGCCTTGCCGGCCGGCAGCGTGTGGAGCCGCGAGCAGGACGTGCCTCTGGCCAGTCCCGGCCTCGCGATCGTCGAGATGGATAACCCGCAGACCGTCGCGATGTTCGGCCATGGCGGCATCGCGCGCTACGACCCGGACTACCATGCGGCCTATATCGCCAACCATATTCTGGCGGGCGGCGGCTTCTCCTCGCGCCTGATGGAGGAGGTCCGCGAGAAGCGCGGCTTGGCCTATGGGGTCAGCGCCTCCTTGATCGAGCTGGAGGGCGCCCCGCTCTGGCTGGGCCAGGTCGCGACCAGCAATGACCGGGTGGCGCAAAGCCTGGAGATCATCGCCGAGGAGGCCGGCAAGCTGGCGCGCGGCATGCTGGAATCGCCGGAGCTGGAGGACGCACGCACCTATCTCACCGGCTCGTTCCCCTTGCGCCTGACCAGCAACGACCAGGTCGCCGGCATGCTGACCGGCATGCTGATGCTGGGCCTGGGCGCCGACTTCCTCCAGCGGCGCAACCAGTTGATCGAGGCGGTCACGCTGGCCGACGTGCAGGCCGCGGCTGCCCGGCTGCTCCATCCGGAAGCCATGCGGGTGGTGGCAGTCGGCCGGCCGCAGGGCTTGGTCGCCGCCGGCTGAGCCGGACCGGTCCAAAGGGAGCGCGTCCATGCCGGTCTGCCGCCTGCCCGACCAGCTGGTGAACCGGATTGCCGCCGGCGAGGTGATCGAGCGGCCGGCAGCCGTGGTCAAGGAACTGGTCGAGAACGCGCTGGACGCGAAGGCGACCCGAATCGAGGTCGCGGTCGAGCAGGGCGGGCGTGGCCTCGTCCGGGTGGTCGATGACGGGCAGGGTATGGACGAGGCCGACCTCGCTCTGTGCGTCGAGCGACACGCCACCAGCAAGCTCGGGCCGGATGCCGACCTCGTGCGCATCACCACGCTGGGCTTTCGCGGCGAGGCGCTGGCCTCGATCGGTGCGGTGGCGCGGGTGAGCATCACCACCCGTACCCGGGACGCGGCGACCGGTGCCGTGCTCGAGGTCCAGGCCGGCCGGATCTCGCCCATCCGCCCGGCCGGCACCACGCCCGGCACCCGGATCGAGGTGCGCGACCTGTTCTTCGCCACCCCGGCCAGACTGGCCTTCCTCCGCTCCGAGCGCGCCGAGACCCAGGCGATCCTGGACCAGTTCGACCGCCTGGCGCTGGCCAGACCCGAGATCGCGTTCAGCCTCACTGTGGACGGGGTGGAGCGGCGGCGATTCCAGCCGGCGCGGCAGGCAGGCGAGCGACTGGAGGTGCGGGTGGCTGCCGTGCTGGGCGAGGGTTTTCTGGCCGATGCGCGCCCAGTCACGGTCGAGCGGGACGGGATCACCCTGGAGGGCTATCTGGGCCTGCCCACCCAGGCAGCCCACGGGCGCCGGCCGTTCCTGGTCGTGGTGAACGGGCGACCGGTGCGCGACCGGCTGATCGAGACCGCGCTCCGGGTCGGCTATGGCGACACGCTGGTGGGCAACCGCCTGCCGGGTGCCGCGCTGATGCTGTGCCTTCCCCACGAGCGGGTCGACGTCAACGTCCACCCGACCAAGACCGAGCTGCGCTTTCGCGAGCCGGACCTGGTGCGCAGCCTGGTGATCGGTGCGGTGCGCCGTCATCTGGACGGGCAGGGGAGCCTGACCGCCCGCGCCCTCGGCGAGGCGGCCCTTGCCAGCTTTGCCGTCGGCACGGCACCGGCGGCTGCCAGCGGCTGGACGGCACCGTCCGGCTGGGACCGGCAGGCCGCGTCGCCGGGGCTGAAGGAAGCCGCCGCAGCCTTCGCCTATCAGGGTCGGCTCGACGTCGGCGCCCCGTCGGGTGCGGCGGCCGCCGCGACGCCGCCACCATCGGCCGAAGCCCATCCGCTGGGTGCGGCGCGGGCCCAGCTGTTCGATGCCTATGTGCTGGCCGAGACCCGACAGGGCTTCGTTCTAGTCGACCAGCATGCCGCGC
>NZ_WUJP01000306.1 GCF_009806515.1 Geminicoccus flavidas
ACGAGCGGATCGTCTATGAGCGCCTGAAGGCGGAACTGGCGCGCGGTGCGGTGGCGCGCCAGGGCCAGCTCGTCCCGGTGGTGGTCGAGCTGGCGCCGCACCAGGTCGACCTGCTGGCCGCAGCCGAGGCGGAGCTGGCGCGGCTGGGCCTGGTGCTGGAGCGGTTCGGCACCGGTGCCGTCCTGGTCCGCGAGAGCCCAGCCATGCTGGGCTCCGCCGACCTGGCCGGGCTGGTGCAGGACCTCGCTGCCGACCTGGAGGAGCATGGCGGTGCCGAAGCCCTACTGCGCTCCCTGGAGCGGGTGGCGGCGACCATGGCGTGCCACGGCAGCGTGCGTGCCGGCCGGCGCCTGCATCTGGCCGAGATGGACGCCCTCTTGCGCCAGATCGAGACTACCCCGAACGGCGGCACCTGCAACCATGGCAGGCCCACCTGGATCTCCATCGACCGTGCGGCCCTGGACCGGCTGTTCGGCCGCTGAGCGGCTTATGCTGCTCTTGGCAGGAGCTGGTCGAGGAAGGGCCGGGTGCGCGCGAATGCCGCACAAGCTCGACGTGGTGAGGAAAAAACGCTATATGTCGGCTGCCGCAGGATCCGGCGCGCGCGGCGTCGCATGCGGGCTCAAGGCCGGTGGCAGTCATGTCTCCGGCCTTTTACGTGGGAACTCGGAGTATTCATGGCCTACGTGGTCACGGAAGCCTGCATCAGGTGCAAGTTCACGGATTGTGTCGAGGTCTGCCCGGTAGATTGCTTCTACGAGGGCGAGAACATGCTGGTCATCAATCCCGACGAGTGCATCGACTGCGGCGTATGCGAGCCGGAATGCCCGGCCGAGGCGATCGTCCCGGACACGGAGTCGGAGGGCGAGAAGTGGGCGGAGCTCAATCGTGAGTTCTCCAGCCAGTGGCCTAATCTTACCCGAAAGCGGCCTCAGCCAGACGACGCCGACAGCTTCAAGAACATGCCCGGCAAGTACGAGCAGTTCTTCAGTGCCAAGCCCGGCGAGGGCAATGGATAGGCCAGCGGACAGGTCGGGGTGCATTGCACATACAGGATGACGACGCCTTGCCGTGGCCGGTGGCGTCGGGCTCCGAAATGTGGTATGTATCTCTTGTTGAAGACAATTTGTCTGCTTCTCCTACTGGTCGGCCCGACTTGCCTGCCTGCGTGGGTCATTGAGGCGCCGACGTCGTAGCGTTCACATCGGAGTGAAGCGTCGGGATGGCTGCGAACGGCCAGTCCCTGACGAGACGCGAGGGAAAGTGCCGGATGGCCAAAAAAGAACTGGCTTTCGAGCCTGGTGATCACATCGTCTACCCCTCCCACGGCGTGGGTCGGGTACGCAGCGTGGAGACCGAAATCATCGCCGGCTTCGAGCTGGAGATGTATGTAGTCGGCTTCGAGAATGAGCGCCTGACGCTGCGGGTGCCGGTCAACAAGGCGGCGAAGGCCGGGATGCGCAAGCTCAGCTCGCGCGAGAAGATCTCTTCGGCACTCGAAGCCCTGAAGATCAAGACTAAGCCGCGCCGTTCCGTGATGTGGAGCCGCCGCGCCCAGGAATACGAAGCGAAGATCAATTCCGGCGATCCGGTCGCGATCGCGGAGGTGGTTCGCGAGCTGCATCGCGCCGAGGATGCCGAGCAGTCCTATTCCGAGCGGCAGATGTATCGCGCCGCCCTGGAGCGCCTGGCCCGCGAGGTCGCCGCGATCGACAAGGTCGACGAGGCCGAGGCCACGCGCCGGCTGGAGAAGGTGCTCTCGGCCGCGGCTTGAGCCCGTTCTTCCGCTTCGAAACGACGGGGGCCTGATGGCCCCCGTTTCGTTTGGATAGGGATCAGCCGCAAACCAGCCCCGACCAACCCGGAATCCAGCCGATGACGATCCGCTACGCGCAGGAGCCCGAGCTGGACGCCCGTGCGTTCCGGGACCTCCTGGCCGCCACCACGCTCGGCGCCCGGCGGCCGATCGAGGACCTGCCCCGGCTGGAGCGGATGCTGCGCCAAGCCGACATCGTTCTGACGGCGCGGGCCGGCACGCAGCTGGTGGGCGTCGCCCGAGCGATCACCGACTTCGCCTATGCCTGCTATCTGTCCGATCTGGCGGTGCATGAGAGCTTCCAGCGCCGGAGGATCGGCCGGCGCCTGATCGCGGAAACCCACGCGGTCGCCGGCAAATGCACTACCCTCGTGCTGGTCGCCGCCCCCGGTGCCGAAACCTTCTATGCCGGGATCGGCATGGCCCCGCTGCCGAGCAGCTGGGCCATCTGGCGCTCCAGCTAGCGCCGTCGCCTGGACCGTCCTTCTTGCACGAACGAACCCGGGAAGGGGTAGCGCGGCAGCCTGCTCAGACCGCCGAGCCGCGGTTCTCTGCGACCCGCTCCTGGATCACGTCCCAGATCTGCCCCGCGATCGAGACGCCATCGAACCGGTCGATCTCCTGGATGCCGGTGGGCGAGGTGACGTTGATCTCGGTGAGATAGTCGCCGATCACGTCGATGCCGACGAAGATCAGGCCGCGCTGCTTGAGCGCCGGGCCGATCGCCTCGCAGATCTCGTGCTCACGATGGGTGAGCGTGCTCTTCTCCGCCCGGCCGCCGACATGCATGTTGGCGCGCGACTCGCCCTCGGCCGGCACCCGGTTCACCGCACCCGCGACCTTGCCGTCCACCAGGATGATCCGCTTGTCGCCCTGGCGCACGGCGGGCAGGTAGCGCTGGACCATCAAAGGCTCGTTCAGGAAGCGGGCGAACAGCTCGTGGAGGCTGCCGAGATTGGTATCGTCGGGCCTCAGGTGGAACACGCCGGCCCCGCCATTGCCGTAGAGCGGCTTGACGATGATGTCGCCATGCTCCTTACGGAACGCCCGGATCTCCTCAATGTCGTAGGTGATCAGGCTGGGCGGCATCAGCTCGGCGAACTGGGTGACGAACAGCTTCTCCGGGGCGTTGCGGACATGGTGCGGGTCGTTCACCACCAGCGTCCTCGGATGCACCCGATCGAGCAGGTGGGTGGTCGAGATGTAGTTCAGGTCGAACGGCGGGTCCTGGCGCAGCAGGACCACGTCGACCCCGGCAAGGTCGAGGATCTCCGGCTGACCGAACTGGACATGGTCGCCCTGGACGCGCTGCACCCTGATCGGCCGGGCCTTGGCCAGCACCCGCCCGTCTCGCCAGGACAGGTTCTTCGGCAGGTAGTGGTAGAGGCCGAAGCCGCGCCGCTGCGCCTCCAGCGCCAGGGCGAAGGTGCTGTCGGCGTTGATCGCCACGGTCTCCAGGGGGTCCATCTGGATGGCCACCGCTAGCGCCATCTACTCACTCCTTGGCTTGACACATTGCCTTGACACGGGCGGCGCGGACGCGCTCCGGAACGGGACAGTAACCCAATCGCGGCGAGGGTAATGATGGCCTACGACCCGAACAACATCTTCGCGCGCATCCTGCGCGGCGAGATCCCCAACCGGACGGTCTACGAGGACGAGTTCGTGCTGGCCTTCCACGACATCAACCCCCAGGCACCCACCCACGTGCTGGTGATCCCGAAAGGCGCCTATACCGATCTGGCCGACTTCAGCGCCCGGGCCAGCGCCGAGGAGTTGACCGGCTTCTTCCGCGCGGTGGCGAAGATCGCCGACCAGCTCGGCATCGTGGCGCCCGGCTTCCGCGCCTTGTGCAACACCGGCACGGACGCCCACCAGGAAGTGCCCCACTTCCACCTGCATCTGTTCGCCGGCAAGCCGCTCGGACCCATGCTGGCGCGGTGAAGAGCCCGGCCCACGCCCGGCTCAGCCGGCGTCCAGCTCGGTGGGCTGGTCCGGCTCGGTCGGCAGGTTGAGCGTGCAGGCGGTCAGAAGACCGCCGGTCAGCGCCAGGACCGCCAGGGTGCGCAGCAGCACGCTCATCGTCGCCATGATCCTTCCTTGCCTCGCTCCGGCCAGCATCCGTTGCTACCACCGCAGCGGCAACGAAAAAGGCGGCCTCGCGGCCGCCTTTTGCACAAGTCTCCGGCCGGTCAGGCCACGGCGAGGAACGGGGCGCGTACCGGGGTTCTGGCCGCACCCGCCGACCACCAGGTCGCTACCGGCCCCAGCCAGAGTCCGGCCAGGATCGGTGCCAGCCAGGGCAGGGCGGTCGGCGAGAACCACAGAGCCAGGCCCAGCAGCACGACGCCGATGCCCACCGGCAGCATGTGGGTGCTCCACACCTCGCCCCAGCTTAGGCGCCTGGCACCTCGCGCCTGGGCACCCCAGGCATCCACCTGCCCGCGCAGGGTCTGGAGCAGGAAGCGGGTGTGAAAGACCATGAACAAGGGGGAGGTCAGGGTGGAGAAGATCTGCTCGCCGATCACGTCCCGCCAGAAGCGCCAGCTCGACCGCTCCTTGCCCTCGGCCAGCGCATGGCTGATGCCCAGCAGCTTCTGCGCGAACAGCAGCACCAGCGTGATCATCAGGATGGACGGGAGCACGGCACCGGCCTCGCCGCCGCCAGGGCTCACGATCAGGCTGGTGACCACCAGTGCCATCCAGACCGCCGAGACCATGTAGGCCCACGCCCCCATGAAGAAATGGAGCCGGCTCAGCGGATGGAGGCCGTGCATCCGCAGGAGGCGCAGATGCTGCAGGTTGCCCTGCATCCAGCGCCGGTCGCGCTTGACCTCGTCGATCAGGGTGGGCGGGCTGTCCTCGACGGCACCGTCCAGCTCGTAGGCCAGCCAGACCCGCCAGCCGCTGCGCCGGACCAGGGCGGCCTCGACGAAGTCGTGGCTCATGATCGGGCCACCGAGAGGCGCCTTGCCCGGCAGTTCCGGCAGGCCGCAATTCTCGGTGAAGGCGCGCACCCGGATGATGGCGTGGTGGCCGTAATAATTGGCCTCGCTGCCGGCGAAGATCGACAGGCCGGCCGACGCAATCGGCCCGTAGATGCGGGTCGCCAGCGCCCGGTAGCGGGTGAAGCGGGTCTCGCCCTCGGTGAGCCCCGGCGAGACCTGGATGATGCCGGCGTCCGGGTTGGCGTCCATCAGCCGGGAGAGCGAGGCGAGCGTGCGGCCGCTCATCAGGCTGTCGGCGTCCAGGATCAGCATGTAGTCGTAGCGACCGCCATGGCTGCGGCAGAACTCGGCGATGTTGCCGGCCTTCTTGCCGTAATTGTCGGTGCGCACCCGCCACATGATGCGGAACTGGGGCCAGGAGCGCACCAGGCGCTGCCACTCGCGCCGCTCCTTTTCAATCACCGACTCGATATTGCTGTCCGAGAGGATGTGGAAGGCGAAGCGGCCGTCCATCTTGAGCGCGGCCAGGTCCCGGATCAGGCTCTCCAGCTTGGCCAGGCTCTCGCGCGGATCCTCATTGCGGAGCGGCATAAGCACAGCAGTGCGGCCGCGAGGCGGCAGGAGCGAGGCGGTGCTGGTAGGGCGGTTCATGCCCGCGGGCGGCACGCCGCGCTTGAGCGCCAGGAAGCCCGCCACAGTGAGCGCGAAGCCGAAGGCCAGCCAGCCGAAGCACAGGGTGAACAGGGTGAGCAGGACGATCTCACCGACCGACAATCCGTCCGCGGCCAAGCCGCCGCCCAGCCACCAGGTCGCCATACCGGTGAGCGTCAGCCAGATGCCGATCACGAGCAGCCGCCAGCCGGTCGAGTGCGGATGCGAAGGCAGCGCCACGGGCCGGGGCAATGGCTCTGTGAAGCCTTTGACCGGCATGTCGGCCGGGGCCGGATCCAGGGCCAATGCCAAGCTATCTCGATCGACGACACGGTCCATGATGTGGTCCAGCCTCGCTACATGCGCTGATGTGTCGGGTATATCGACGTGCTGCGGAAGTTCTGCGAGGGCTTGTGCCCCTTCCCCCGCCCGGCCTCACGCCACCGTGAGAAATCCTCCGGTGACGGCGGGCCGACGCACCCTGCTAACGGACGAAAATGCGGTTCGTTCCGTGGACTATCCTGCCGAAGCCATCGCCATCGTCCTCCCGCGCCCGGTTCATCTCGGCGGCCAAGTGCGTGGACGAAGCGCTGGCGCCGGCGCGCCGGCGCCACTGCCCACATCCCAGCCCCGGCCCGACACCCACCTGTACGCAAAAACCGCCGTTCTTCAGCAACTTATCAGAAGCCTGTGGGCATTGCGGATGTAGGGCGTCTCGGGCCGGTCCGCAACAGCGGACATTCCGGAGGGTGGCGCCGGAAACGGCTGGATCTGCATGGTTCAGATGCGAATTCTGCAGAGGTCGTGGAGCCGAGGCTGCCATGGCCCGTCAGGATGGCCTGGCGCTGCCACCCGGGCTATGCACGTGCCAGATCTGAGCGCGGCTTCCGGCTGTTCCGGCGGCATGCCCCCTGGATGAACTGCATGGACCACGGACGCAGGATATCGGTCATCGGGCTGGGATATGTCGGCCTGCCGGTCGCTGTGGCCTTCGGCCAGAGCGGAGCCGGGGAGGTGGTGGCGTTCGACATCGACGAGCGGCGGATCGGCGAGCTCGGTCGCGGCCATGACCGGACCGGCGAGGTCGAGGCGGCACGGCTGCGGGCGGCACGGCTGCGCCTGACCAGCGACCCTACTGACCTGCAGCGGGCCGACTTCCACATCGTCACGGTGCCGACCCCGATCACCCCGGCCAAGCAGCCGGACCTGCGCCCCTTGATCGCGGCCTCGCGCACGGTCGGCCGCCAGCTCGGCAGGGGCGGCATCGTCGTCTACGAATCCACCGTCTACCCGGGCGTCACCGAAGAGATCTGCGCGCCGATCCTGGAGCAGGAATCGGGCCTGACCTACCGGCGCGACTTCACGCTGGGCTACAGCCCGGAGCGGATCAACCCAGGCGACAAGGAGCACCGGCTGGAAACGATCGTGAAGGTCGTGGCCGGCAGCGACGAAGCGACCCGGCAGGTGGTTGCGGCAGTGTATGGCTCGGTGGTGGCGGCGGGCATCCACGAGGCGCCCTCGATCGCGACCGCGGAAGCCGCCAAGGTCATCGAGAACACCCAGCGTGACCTCAACATCGCGCTGATGAACGAGCTGGCGATCATCTTCGGTCGGCTCGGCATCGACACCAGCGACGTGCTGGCGGCCGCCTACACCAAGTGGAACTTCCTGCGCTTCCAGCCGGGCCTGGTGGGCGGCCACTGCATCGGCGTCG
>NZ_WUJP01000280.1 GCF_009806515.1 Geminicoccus flavidas
CCCAGTTCCTTATCGATTCGAGGCAATATGTTCCACAGATAACAACCTGCGGCCGCGCCCGTGGTGGATCGCCCAGCCCGGAAGGCGCTCGAGCCCCGAAAGCCGGAGCAGTGCGGCTCCGGGAAATTAGATCGGACTTTTCAAGTTCGCCGGTCCTGCGCATACTTTTCCCAACGGCCGATGAAACGATACAGGCCGCGGTTCAGGGAGTGACTGATCATGCGCATGACGTGCGCGCTGTTGGGCGCGACCGCTCTCCTTGCGCTTTCGGTGGGCCAGGCGGCCGCCGAGGGGCGGGTCACGTGGAACGACGACGACACCGTCTCGCTCCAGATGGGGCCGGAATACGACAACCAGGTCATCACCGTCAGCCGCGAGGAGCTGGGCTCGATCTTCGGCCCCGACGAGAAGCCCTACGAGGGGGTGGAGATCACCGTCACCGTGAACAGCGGCGGGCCCAAGGGCGGCATCTCCGGGCCCCTGTTCTCGTTCCGGCCGATCTGGGAGGAACTGTCGGGCGGCAAGGTCAACATCGTCGAGCTGCCGTTCGGCGAGCACTACACCAAGATGATGCTCGACCTGCGCAACGGCACCGGCCAATACGACGCGTTCATGGCGGGTGCGTTCTGGTATGGCGACGTGGCGCCGGTCGGCCTGCTCTACCAGATCGACGACCTGATGGCGTCGGGCGAGTACCCGCAATGGTCGTATGACGCCATGCCGCCCGCGCTCAAGACGCTGCACCAGTGGGAGGGCAAGTCCTACGGCGTGCTCAACGACGCGGACGGCCAGGTCCTCTACTACCGCAAGAGCGTGCTGGAGAACCCGGAGCACCAGCAGGCCTTCAAGGCCGAGTATGGCTATGACCTGCCGTCGCCGCCCAAGACCTGGCAGCAGCTCCTGGACATCGCCAAGTTCTTCAACGGCAAGAACTGGGACGACAGCGATCCCGAGCCGGACAATGGCGCGGTGCTGCACCTCAAGGTCGGCGAGCAGGGCCACTACCACTTCCAGACCATGTCCTCGTCATTCGCGATGACGCCCGGCGAGAAGCTCGACCAGTACCACAACGTCTACTGGTTCGACCCGACCGACATGAAGGCGCTCATCAACCTGCCCGGCCATGTGAAGGCGCTGGAATATCTGCAGGAGCTGCACAAGACCGGCCCGGCCGCCCAGGTCGGCTGGTCACTGGGCGAGGCCTGGGACTATTTCCTGCGCGGCAAGGCGGTATTCGCCTATTCCTGGGGCGATCTCGGGGCACTCTGCCAGGACGAGGCCCGCTCCAAGGTCCAGGGCGACTGCGCTTCGGCGATGCTGCCGTCCTCAAACGAATATTATGACATGGAGAAGAAGGAGTTCGTGAAGACCGACGACCCGCAGCCGATCGGCAATACCACCGGCGGCTCGTGGCACGGCATCATCTCGAACTTCTCGGCCAATCCCGAGGCCACCTATTCCTTCCTCTCGCTGATGGCCATGCCGCCGGTCAGCAAGATGATGGCGATGTATGGCTGGGATGGCGTCGATCCGGGCTACAGCTACCAGTTCCTGCCCGAGGACGGCGGCACGGCCAGCATCGAGGACTACGAGAAGGCCGGCTGGAACGCGGACGATGCCCGGGCCTACACCCACGCCTATCACCAGACCTTCTTTGCGCCGGTGAGCCTGCCCTATCTGCGCATCCCCGGCACGTTCGAGTACTGGGACATCCTCGACAAGAACCTGTCCTCGGCCATGGCCGGCTCGAAGACCGCGCAACAGGCGCTCGACGACACGGCGGCCGCCTGGGAGCAGGTGACCGACCGGATCGGCCGCGACAAGCAGCTGGCCGACTACAAGGCGGCGATCGGCTACCAGGACTGATCCGGTACCAGCACCTCCGCCGGGGCCGCCATGGCCCCGGCGGAGCCCTCAGCCTCGGATCGACAACTGGAGCGGACGCATGCGCTGGACGAGCCGGGTACGGTTCCTGTTCCTCGCACCCGCGGTCGTGTGGGTGCTTCTCTTCACCATCTTCCCGCTTGGCTATTCGCTGTTCATCGCCTTCAACAAGATCGATCAGACCACCCAGGTCGAGCGCGTCAAGGAGCCGGTCCTGGATGAAGCGGGCCAGCCGGTCCTGGACAGCAAGGGCCAGCCGCGCACCAAGAACGTGGTGGTCCGCAACACCGTGACCACGACCGAGTTCGTGGGCCTCACCAATTTCAAGCGGCTGTTCACCGACCCGCAGCTCCACGAGGCGATCAAGGTCACGCTCGTGTTCGTGCTGATCGCCGTGCCGATCGAGCTGTGCCTGGGCTTTCTGATCGCACTCCTGTTCAACCGGCCGCTCATGGGCAGGTCGACGCTGCGCGCGATCATGATCCTGCCGATCTTCGCCACGCCGATCGCGATGGGCTACTCGTTCTTCACGATCTTCTACGAGGAGGGCGGGCCGCTCGCCTTCACCGGCATCCCCTGGCTGTCCAACCCGAACTGGGCGCTGTTCTCCGTGGCCCTGGTCGACATCTGGCAATGGACGCCGTTCTGCTTCCTGGTCTTCCTGGCGGCCTTGCAGGGCGTGCCGGACGAACTCCTGGAAGCGGCCCGGATCGACGGCGCTTCCGGCCCGGACATCCTGTTCAAGGTGCTGCTGCCGCTCCTGCAGCCGACCATCATCATCGTGCTGCTCCTGCGGATCGCGGAGGCGGTCAAGCTGTTCGACATACCCTTCGCGCTCACCGGCGGCGGGCCCGGCACCGCGACGCAGTCCTATTCCTTCCTGGCGTTCCGGACGGGGCTGCGCTTCTTCGACCTAGGGTATGCCAGCGCCATGGCCTACGGGCTGCTCGCGGTGGTCATGGTGGTCGTCCTGCTGTTCTTCCGGAGGCTGCGACAGAGCTATGGGTGAGCGTGGAGCCGCAGCACAGCTGCGCTGGGCCGTGTTCTCGATCCTGGCGATCGCGGTCACGATGGCCTTCCTGTTCCCGATCTACTGGTCGTTCTCCCAATCGCTGCGCAACCCGCTGGACACGTTCACGGTTGCGGGCTTCGGCATCCCCTGGGTGAACTTCGACCCGACCCTGGAGAACTGGATCGACCAGGTCGGCACCCCTGAGACGATGCACGCCCTCTACAACAGCACGGTGATCTCGATCGCGGCGGCGATCCTGGCGCTGCTCCTGGGCGTGCCCGCCGCCTACGCGGTGGCCCGGTTCCAGTTCCGGACCTGGAAGAACCAGGACATCACTATCTGGTTCTTGTCGCAGCGCATCCTGCCGCCGGTGGCGACGGTGATCCCGTTCTACCTGATCATGCGCACCTTCAACCTCCTGGACACTCATCTGGCGCTGATCCTGATCAACGCGACCTTCGTCCTGCCGTTCGTGGTGGTGATCCTGCGCCAGACCTTCCTGGAACTCCCGGTGGAACTGGAGGAATCGGCGCTGGTCGACGGCGCCAGCTACTGGACGGCGTTCTGGCGGGTGGCGCTGCCGCTGGCCGCCCCCAGCATGGCGGCAACCGGGCTGATCATCTTCGCGTTCAGCTGGAACGAGTTCCTGTTCGCAGTCGCGATCAGCAGCCAGAACGTGATCACCATCCCGGTACATATCGCGGGGGCCGTCGACACGCGGGGCGTGCAGTTCTGGTTCATGGGCGTGCGCGCGATGGTGGCGGTGATCCCGCCCGTGCTGATCGCGCTGATCGCGCAGCGCTACATCGTCCGAGGGTTGACCATGGGGGCGGTGAAGGGGTGAGCCGGCGGCGTCGCTTGACGGGAAGAAATCGGTCCCGTTAGCTGCGCCAGGACAACAAGATGCGGCCTGCACGACAGGCCGTCGATTGGGGATGCACGGACCAGCAAAGGTCCGGCAGGAGCGGCGCTCAGACAGCCTGGTCCGGTGTTCGGGACGAGGTGGCCTCCGCGTCGTTCCGACAGCAGGGAGGCTGTTCGATGTTCTACGTTCCGAAGAACGCGATCTATAAGCGAATTCCGCGGCGCAAGTTCCTGGAACTGGGCGGCGGGGTCGCGACCGCACTCGGTGCCGGCTCGATCGCGGTGGGCCTGAGCTCGGTGGTGACGCGCAACCCCGTCCAGGCGGCCTCGTCCGACGATGCCAAGTGGAAGCAGTATTCCGGCACCAAGCTCGTGTTCATGAGCGAGAACACGCCGCCTTCCTTCGCGATCCGCGAGAACCTGAAGCCGTTCTACGACCTGACCGGCATCGAGGTGGAGATCCTGACTGACGACCTGCCGGTGGTGCAGCAGAAGGTCGGCATCGACCTGCGTAGCGGCAAGGCCGACTTCCACCTGAACTATGTTCAGGACAAGCCGATCGGCGCGCCGTTCGCGGATTACTTCGCGAACCTGAACGACTTCATCAACGACGACACGCTGCCCCAGGACCCGGACGGGATGGGCGCAGACGCCTGGTTCGAGAACTTCCTCGATGCCTGCGGGACGATGTATACTCGCGATCGGCTGATCGCGTTCCCGTATGACTCGGCGGTGGCCTGCACCTTCTACCGGCAGGATCTGTTCGAGCAGCACAGCCCGGACTTCGAAAAGGAGTACGGCTACCGGATGGAGTTCACGAACGACACCACCTGGAAGAACGTCTACGAGTTCGCCGAGTTCTTCAAGAAGCTGCGCGCTGCCGGCCAGGACGTGCCGTATGGCTACGCCCAGCACCAGGGCTCGTTTGCCTGGACCGCGCAGCTCGACATTCAGCGCCTGATGTTCGCGCACGGTCAGTGGACCGAGTTCGACGTCGACGACAAGCTGGGCTCCAAGGAGCCGGGCCCGACTCGCTGGGGCGACGAGGCCTCGATCTTCCTGATGGAGAAGTGGAAGGAGCTGGCCGACGTCGCCCATCCGGACAACCTCGCCAACGATACGCTGCAGCTCAACACGGTCTACCAGGCCGGCCAGATCGCGATGCAGGTCCAGTACCACGAGTTCGCGGCCTCGATCGAGGACGAGAAGACCAGCCGTGCGGCCGGGGGCAAGACCGCGTATGCCGCCTGCCCGAAGGGCGAGGCTAGCTGGATCAAGAACGGTGGCCAGGCGGTCAACGGCACCAATTGCGGCATCGGCGGCATCGGCATCAACAACAATGCTTCCGACGATCTCAAGCGTGCCGCCTACCTGTTCTCCGTCTGGTCGACCTCCAAGGAGACCCAGTACAACGTGCTGAAGGGCGTCGGCGGCACGCCGACCCGCAAGGCGGTGATGGACATGCCGGGGGTGAAGGAGGCGCGCCAGCGCCCGACCGACATGCCGAACGCGCTGACCTTCGACGCGGTCTACGACTACGGCATCAAGGACCCGCATTTCGTGCTGGGCCCGAAGATCCCGGAAGCGAACGAGTACTACCAGATCATCCTGACCGAGGTGCAGAAGTGCATCTCCGGCCAGCAGGATCCTGCTGCGACCTGCGAGGCGATCCGCGACCAGGTCGACGACATGAACGACATCTGAGCA
>NZ_WUJP01000307.1 GCF_009806515.1 Geminicoccus flavidas
ATCCCTACTACCTGACCAGCCGGGCTGAGGAAGCCGGCTACGTGCCCCATGTCATCCTGGCCGGGCGCCGGATCAATGACGGGATGGGCCGCCACATCGCCGACGAGACGATCAAGCGCCTGGTACGCCACCGCCGCGCCAACGACGCCCTGGTCACCGTGCTGGGCTTCACCTTCAAGGAAGACGTGCCCGACGTCCGCAACACGCGAGTGATCGACATCGTGGCGCGGCTCGAGGAGTTCGGCATCCGGGTCCAGGTGCATGATCCGGCCGCGGATGCCGAGGCGGCCCTGCACGAGTACGGCATCACCCTACGGAGCGTCGATGCCCTGGAACAGGCCGATGCGGTGATCATCGCGGTGAAGCACCGGACGTTCGAGGCCGGCGGCTGGGACTTCGTGCGCTGGCTGCTGAAGGCGGGCCTGGGGCCGGTCATGGACGTGAAGGGGCTGCTCGACCGCGGTTCTGCCCCCGATGGCATCGACCTCTGGCGGCTGTAGCCGCCGCGCCCTCCTGGGCCTGCTGCCCGCCCTGCTTGCCGCCCGGCGGGCGCTGGCCGACCAGCGGGACCCGGCGCTGCCCGATCTGTTCGCCCGGCTGCGACGGGCGGATGCGGTCGAGGCGCCGGCGATCGAGGGGCGGATCCGGGCGATCTGGTATCGCCATCCCGACCGGATCGTGACGAGCCTGCTGGACGAGGGGGTGGTACTCCTGAGCGATCGGCAGTGGTCGGCCGCCTATCGGCGGTTCGACGAGCTGGTGCAGCGCGCCCCGGACTTCGCCGAGGCCTGGAACCAGCGCGCCACCGTGGCCTTCCTGCTCGACGATCTGGACACGGCGGTGCGCGACATCCAGCGCACCCTGGCCCTGGAGCCCCGCCATTTCGAGGCGCTGGCAAGGCTCGGCGAAATCTATCTGAAGCGCGGCCATCCGGAGGCGGCCCTGCGCGCCTTCGAGGCGGCACTTTCCATCCATCCGACCATGGCCGCGGTGCGACGGCAGGCCGATGAACTGCGCTCACGGCTGTTCGGGCGGGACATCTGAGCTTCCCGTGCCGCGATCTGCCCGTCTACGGTCGCCTTGGACCATTTGGACCCGAGGCGGGGAGCATCCAGGCGCGTGAGTGCCATCCTGAAGGCGGAGCGGCAGGGCGACCAGGCCGTGGTGACGGGCGCTGGCGCTTGGCTGGTCGACCAGGCGGGCTGGCTGGCGGTGCGGCTGCGGCGCCTGCCGGTGCGGCTGGCCGGCGTCCGCCGGGTGAGCCTGGACCTTTGCGGCATCGAGCGCCTCGACACCAGCGGCGCCTGGCTGATCGCCCGGACGGAGCGACACCTCCAGGCCGCTGGGGTGGAGGTCACGACCGAGCCACCGCAGGGGCCGGGTGATGCGGACCTCCTGCAGCATGTGCGCAGCCTGAAGCTGGCCCATCACCGACTGGCGGAGCCGCCAGGGGCGGTCGTGGCCCTGCTGGGGAGGATCGGCCGGGCCATGGAGGAGGCAGGGCGGCTGGCCGTGGCCCTGCTTGGCTTCTATGGCGCCATCTTCCTGCGTACCGCGGCGGCCCTGGCCCGGCCCTGGCAGATCCGCTGGACGGCGCTGGCCCACCATGTCGAGCAGACCGGCCTGGGCGCCGTCGGGATCACCGTACTCCTGTCGTTCCTGATCGGGCTGGTGATGGCCTGGCAGGGTGCCACCCAGCTGGTACGGTTCGGCGCCGACATCTTCACCGTCGACCTGCTGACGATCGCGGTGCTGCGCGAACTGGGCGTGCTGCTGACCGCGATCATCGTCGCCGGGCGGACCGCCAGCGCGTTCACTGCCCAGATCGGGGCGATGGTGCTGAACGAGGAGATCGACGCGATGCGCGTGATCGGGATCGACCCGATCGACACGCTCGTCCTACCCCGCTTCTTCGCCCTCCTGCTGGCGATGCCGATCCTCACCTTCATCGCCGACGCGGCCGCTCTGCTGGGCGGCGCGATGGTGGTGCTGTTCGAGCTGAACATCCCGTGGGTCCAGCTGGTTGGCCGATTCGGCGAGGTGGCGACGCTCACTCATCTCCTGGTGGGCCTGGTCAAGGCGCCGGTATTCGCCTTCGCCATCGCGCTCATCGGCTGCTGGAACGGGCTCCGGGTGGAGCGCAACGCCGAGAGCGTGGGCCGGATGACCACCCAGTCGGTGGTGGCCTCGATCTTCCTGGTGATCGTGGTGGATGCGCTGTTCTCCATCCTGTTCGTCCGGCTCGGGATCTGAGCATGGCCGATCCGGACCCGATCATCGAGGTGCACGGCCTGGTCACTCGGTTCGGCGAGCGCATCATCCATGACGGGCTGGACCTGACGGTGCGGCGCGGCGAGGTGCTGGGCCTGGTCGGCGGCTCCGGTTCTGGCAAGTCGGTTCTGATGCGCACCATCCTCGGTCTGCTCCGGCCGAGTGCTGGCACGATCCGCCTGCTGGGCGCGGATCTCACCTCCTTGTCGCGCGAGAAGCTGGTGGCGCTGCGCGGTCGCACCGGCGTGCTGTTCCAGGATGCCGCCCTGTTCAGCACGCTGACCGTGGCCGAGAACGCCCAGGTGCCGATGCGCGAGCGCTTCGGCTGGCCCGAGGCGCTGATGGCCGAGCTGGCCTGCCTGAAGATCGCGCTGGTGGGTCTGCCGGACGATGCCCGGGACAAATATCCGTCCGAACTTTCGGGCGGCATGCGCAAGCGGGCGGGCCTGGCCCGCTCCATCGCGATTGATCCCGAGGTGCTGTTCCTGGACGAGCCGACCGCCGGGCTGGATCCGATCGCGGCCGCGGCGTTCGACGAGTTGATCCTGCAGCTCTCCCGGACGCTCGGCCTCACCGTGGTGATGATCACCCACGACCTGGATTCGCTGATGCGGATCACCGATCGGGTGGCGGCGCTGATCAACGGCAAGGCCGTGGTCGCACCGATTGATGAACTGCGCAGGCTCGACGACCCCTGGTTGCGCCAGTACTTTGGCGGGCCGCGGGGGCGGGCGGCGCTCGAAGCCGGTCAGGCAGCGGGCTGAGCGGAGGCCGATGGAGACGCGCGCGCATCATGTGGTGGTAGGGGTCTTCGTCCTCCTGGGGCTGGTCGCGATCGCGGTGTTCGGCGCTTGGCTGGCGCGCTCCTCGCTCGACCGCAAGACTGACCGCTA
>NZ_WUJP01000308.1 GCF_009806515.1 Geminicoccus flavidas
CGAGATCATCTTCACTGGTGCGGTGACCGGCCTGCAGGCGGGCAGCGGCGTGCGCTATCGCGGCATCCCGGTCGGCCGGGTGGTCGATCTGCGCATCGATCCCGAGGACGTCAGCCGGATCCTCACTTTGGTCGATCTGGATGCAGGCACGCCGGTCAAGACCGACACCGTCGCCTCGGTGGAGGCGCAGGGGATCACCGGCCTGTCCCTGATCCAGCTGGAAGGCGGGACCCAGAATGCGCCCAACCTGATGGATGCGAGCGAGCAGCGCCCGCCCCGGATCCCGTCCCGGCCAGGCGCCTTCCAGCAGCTCGTCCAGACCACGCCGGAACTGCTCGCCCGCGGTGTCACTCTGGTGGACCGCGCCATCGCCCTGCTCGACGACCAGAATGTCGATGCTATTGGCCGGACCGTCGCCAATCTCGAGAAGATCACCGGCACGCTGGCCGCCCGCAGCGAGGGTATCGACAAGACGCTGGTGGATGTGCAGGCGATGGCCGCCGATCTGCGCGTGGCGAGCGCCTCGATCGTGGATCTGTCCGGCGGTGCCAAGGACGTGCTGAAGACCGCGGATGGCGCGTTCGCCACGCTGGGCAACCAGGGCAAGACCACGCTCGAGGCGCTGGGCAAGGCCAGCGTGGCCCTGGAGCGGGTCAGCCGCCGCCTCGATGACTTTCTCGACGATACCACCGTGCCCATCGCCGATTTCTCCCGGACCGGCCTCTACGAGCTGACCCAGCTGGTCGGCGAGTTCCGCGACCTGACCGCGACCCTGTCGCGGGTGGTGAACCGGTTCGACCGCGACCCGGCCGGCTATGTGTTCGGCGGGACCAGGCGGGGGATACCCACGGAATGAGCAAGCACCTGCCGCGCCGCGGCCTCATCGGCACCATCGGGGGCGCGCTGGGTGCTGCCGGTGTCGCCGGCTGCGCCGGCCTGGACCTCCTGAACGCGCCGCCGCCGCGGATCTTCGAGCTGACCCCCAAGAGTTCGTTCCCGCCCGATCTGCCGGACACCAAGGCCTCGCTGGTGATCGACGTGCCGACCGCGTCCAGCGGCCTGAACACCTCGCGGATCGCGGTCCGTCCGATGCCGACCGCCATCGACTACTATGCCGACGTGGTCTGGGTGGACGTGGTGCCGGTGATGGTCCACACGCTCATGATCGAGACCCTGGAGAACAGCGGCCGGGTCGACGTGTTCAGCCGTACCGACCTGGCGTCGCGCGCCGACTTCGCCCTGCTTTGCCATATCCGCGAGTTTCAGGCGGAGATGCAGCAGCAGGCCCAGACGCCGCTCGCCCATGTCCGCCTGCAGTTCCGCCTCCTGCGCATGCCGCAGCGGATCTCGGTCGGTTCCAGCTTCGCCGACTTCCGGGTGCCGTCCGCCAGCAGCGCCATCGAGGATGTCGTGGCGGCCCATGACGACGCGCTGGGCGCCTGCCTGAAGCAGATGGCCGTCTGGGTCGTCGAGACCATCGTGGCCAACCCCCCGGCCGCCCTGCCGGCCAGGAATGCCTGAACCACCCCCACCGATCGGAACGAGAGCGCTTGCGTCCCATCCTCCTGCACCTCCACGTACCGCGTGCTTCCGGTTCCAGTCTGTATGCCTGGTTCCGGCGGGCGGTGGGGCCGAGCGGCGTTGTCCAGGCCAATGCCGCGGCAGCCGTCCAGCAGGCGGTAGCCGGCCGGAGGTCCGAGACCGAGCCAGCCGTGGTAAGCGGCCACTTCCTCCACGGCGTGCATGCCGGGTTCCCGGGCCAGCCGTACCGCTATACCGTCCTCCTGCGCGAGCCGGTGCGGCGGGTCCTGTCCCTGTTCCGCTATATCCGCAGCCTGCCGCATCACGACCTCCACCCGGTCCTGAACCAGCCGGGCATGACCATCGAGCGGTTCTACCGCGAGCGCCTGCCCGGCACCGGCCCGCGCAACGCCATGGTGGCGCAGCTTTCCGGCATCCTCGGCACCGGCGTCACTCCGGCCGAGCCCCATCTGGAGCAGGCGCTCCTCAACCTGCTCGGCGAGGGCACGATGTTCGGGGTGGCGGAAGATGCCGGGCCGCTCCTCCAGGAAGTCGCCGGCTTCCTCGGCATCGATCATCCCCCGGAGTTCCCGGCGGTGAACCGGCTGGACGCCAAGGAGGCCTGGGGCGGCAGCGACGCCGACCTCGCGGCGATCACGGCCGCGAATCAGCTCGACATCGCCCTCTATGCCCGGGCAAAGGCGACCCTGGCGGGCAGGGCTGCTCGCTAGACCATCGAGGGCAGCACCCGGTCCGGCGGCCGGTGCCCGTCGACGAAGGCCTTGATGTTGATGATCACCTTCTCGCCCATGTCGACCCGCCCCTCGATGGTGGCCGAACCCATGTGCGGCAGGAGCACGACGTTCTTGAGCTCGCGCAGCCGCGGATTAATCGCGGGTTCGTGCTCGAACACGTCCAGGCCAGCCCCGGCGATCTCGCCGGCGCGCAGCATCCGGGTGAGCGCCGCCTCGTCGATCACCTCGCCGCGGCTGGTGTTCACGATGATCGCGTGGCGCTGCAGGAGCTTGAGCCGCCGCGCGGAGAGCAGGTGGTAGGTCGCAGGCGTGTGCGGGCAGTTGATCGAGATCACGTCCATCCGGGCCAGCATCTGGTCGAGGCTGTCCCAGTAGGTGGCCTCCAGCTCCTGCTCCAGGGAAGGATGGACATGGTGGCGGTTGTGGTAGTGCACCGCCAGGCCGAAGCCGCGGGCGCGCCGGGCGAGGGCCGTGCCAATCCGGCCCATGCCGACGATGCCGATCCGCTTGCCCCAGATCCGGTGGCCGAGCATTGCGGTGGGCGTCCAGCCGGTCCATTCGCCGGACCGGGCCAGACCTTCGCCTTCCACCAGCCGGCGCGACACCGCCAGGATCAGCGCCATGCACATGTCGGCCGTGTCCTCGGTGAGCACGCCCGGGGTGTTGGTGACGGTGATGCCGCGCGTATGGGCGGCCTCCACATCGATATGATCGACGCCGGTGCCGTAATTGGCGATCAGCCTGAGCTGGCTGCCGGCCTGCTCGATGACGCTGGGATCCACCCGGTCGGTGACGGTCGGGACCAGCACCTGCGCGGTCTTCACCGCATCGACCAGCTCCGCCCGGCTCATCGGCTGGTCGTCTATGTTCAGCCGGGCGTCGAACAGCTCCCTCATGCGCGTCTCGATCACGTCCGGCAGCTTGCGCGTGACGATCACGAGCGGGCGGTTTCGGCTCATCAAGCATCCCCTTGTGCCGCATCGGAGGCGGCCGGCAGCCGCGCCCGGACATTGGCAGAAACCGCAGGCTCCCTCAAACGCGACAGGCGGCTGCGCTCGGTTTCGCTGTTGCCCCCCCTGCCGTTCGCTGGCTATCGACCATCCCGTCCATGGAGTGGCGGATGAAGTCTTTGCGTCGTTTTCTTGTGGCGGTGGTGGCACTGGTTGCGGCCGCAGCGCCCGGTCATGCCCAGGAGGGCGGGCCGCGCAGCACCGGCCAGCCGCTGCCGCGTTTCGTGAGCCTGAGTGCCGACGTGGTCAACATGCGCACGGGCCCGGGCGAGCAGCACCCGGTGCTGTGGGTTTACCGGCGCAACGGTCTGCCGGTGAAGGTGATCGGCGAGTTCTACCAGTGGCGCAAGGTGCTGGACCACGAAGGTGACGTCGGCTGGATCAAGTCGAACCTCCTGTCCAACCGCCGCAAGCTCCTGGTGGTCGGGCAGGGCCTGGTCGACATCAAGCGCAACGCCGCGATCGAGGCGCGGGTGGTGGCGCAGGCCGAGCCGGGCGTGATCGGTGATCTCGAGACCTGCGACACCGCCTGGTGCCTGATCGACCTCGAGACCGCTGAGGGCTGGATCCCACGCGACCATGTCTGGGGCCTGCTGGAAGGCGAGAAGCTGGACTGATCCGGGCGGCGGCACTCCCCCTGACGCAAAAGGGCCCCGCAACGGTCGTTGCGGGGCCCTTCCATGCGCAGTCCTGCCGGAACGGTACCGGTCGGCTTCAGTTGCGGGTGCGGCTGTTGTGGCCGCGGACGTCGCGCACCCGGATGATCACGTCGATCCGGTCGATCACCTTGCCGACCGGCGGCTCGGGCAGCTTCTTGAACTCGATCGCATCCTCGGCGACGTCGATGATCTCGCCGGTGTTCTTGTCGAAATAATGCCAGTGCGAGGTCGGATTGGTGTCGAAGTAGGACTGGCCCGAGCCGACCACCACCTCGGTGAGCAGGCCCGCCGCGGTGAACTGGTGCAGCGTGTTGTAGACCGTCGCCAGCGACACCGGGATGGCGTTCGCGCGGGCCTCCTGGAACAGGTCCTCTGCACTCACATGGCGCGGACCGTTCTCCAGGAGCAGCTTGGCCAGGGCCAGACGCTGCCGGGTCGGTCGCAGGCCGCAAGCCTTGAGCTGGCGAAGGGCGGTTGCATAAGGACGCTGCATGAACAATCCACTACAGGCTGACGAACCGGAACAACGGGCTGCGCGGAGTCCTATACCGGACCAAAAAGGTCCAGATCAATCCACCTGCGCGGTCCATTGGCGCATCTTCGGTGCTCCTGCGACCTATTCGCCGGTCAGGATGCGCTGGACCAGCTGCTTTACCGTCGGAATGAACCCGCCCTTGTAGAACGGATCCTGGCCGAACCGGTAGGCGTTGTGCCCGCTGAACATGAGCTGGTTGTCGATTGGGTCGCCCCGGCCGTGCGCGATGTCCTGCAGGGTCTTCTGGATGCAGAAGCTGCGCGGGTCGGGCTGGTGGCCGGTGGTGTAGTTGTCCCGGTCCTTCCAGGCGCTGAACCGGCAATGGCTGAGGCAGCCCATGCAGTCGGCTTGGTCTCGCCGGATCTGCCGGGCCCGGTCGGGTGCCACGAAGATCAGCGTGCCGTCCGGCGTGCGCATGGGCTGGGTAAAGCCCTCCACCATCCAGGCGGTGGCACGGGCATGGTCGGCGGGCGTCAGGTAGACGCCGTGGTTGGAGCGGCCATAGGGCAGGAACATGGTCCGGCCATCCGCCTCCGACGGATCGTCGGAATAGGCCACCTGCCGCTCGGAGCGCTCGTAGAGCTCATTCAGGAAGCTGTTGCGCACGGCCGAGCTGTAGAAGCCGGTCGGGCTGAACTGATGCAGGGCCACCGCACCGGGCGTCACGTCGAGCAGACGCTCCTTCCAGGCCTGCGGGATCGGGCTTTCCTGGGTGAGCAGC
>NZ_WUJP01000309.1 GCF_009806515.1 Geminicoccus flavidas
GGCCGCGTGCCGAACTGGAAGGCGATTGGGCCTAGGTCCTTGTTGCCGATCCAGTTCATCCATTCCTTGAGGTGCCAGACCCCGCCCGCCATCACGATCGGAATCTGGTCCAGCCCCATCTCGCGCATCATCTTGCGCAGCTCGAGCACGCGCGGGAAGGGGTTCTCCGGCTGGTCCGGGCTCTCGGCATTGGACAGGCCGTTATGGCCGCCGGCCTGCCATGGATCCTCGTAGACCACCGCGCCCAGCCAGTCGCCGAACTTGTGGTAGGTCCGCTTCCACAGGGCGCGGAACGCACGGGCTGAGCTGATGATCGGGTAGTAGTGCACCTCGTGCCGGGCGCAGATCTCGGCCAGGCGGTAGGGCATGCCGGCGCCGCAGGTGACGCCATGGATCAGGCCCTTGGCCCCTTCCAGCACGCCCGTGAGCACGCGCTCGCACCCACCCATCTCCCAGAGCACGTTCAGATGGATGCGGCCTTCGCCGCCGCGCAGCTCGTGCGCGATCCGCGCCTGACTAATCGCACCCTTGGTCGAATACTCGACCAGCTCCTCGTGCCGGGCCTTGCGGTCCCGCCCCTTGTAGACGAGCGGGATATACTCGCCATTGTCGTCGATCAGATCGGCATTCACGCCGGAGATCGTGCCGACACCGCCCGCGGCGGCCCAGGCACCGGCACTGGTCCCGTTGGAGGCGGCGACACCCTTGCCACCTTCCACCAACGGCCACACCGAAGCTCCGGAAATGAACATAGGATCGACGATCGAAGCTGCGGTCATCTAGCGCCTACCTGGAATCTCGCTCGGCCTGCTGCCGTCATCCTGGAACGAACGGCCCGCCGGTTGTTGCAACACCGATGTGGACGCGCCGGCGGCGCGCCCTGGATACATCGGGCCGTCACGATAGTATGGCGACGAATGGGCCCGGCAACAAGCCGATGTGGGCAACATCACTTGGCCACCGGGCCATCGCGCCGGCTTCAGTCGTCGCGGGACCGGCGCGGACGGTCATCGCCGCCGCGGCGGCGATAGCCGCCCTCGCGGTCGCCCCGGTCACCACGATCCCCGCGCTCGCTCCGCTCGCCGCGACCTTCGCCGTCGTCCTCGCGGCGCGGCCGGCGCTCGACCTCGATGCGCTCGCCGGTCTCCTGGTCGACGGCGCGCATCGACAGCTTGACCTTGCCGCGGTCGTCGATCGCCAGGATCACCACCTTGACCTGGTCGCCCTCCTTCAGGACGTCGGTGACCTTGTTGATGCGCTCGTTCTTGATCTCCGAGATGTGCAGCAGGCCGTCCTGGCTGCCCATGAAGTTCACGAACGCGCCGAAGTCGACGATGCGCACGACCTTGCCGCTGTAGACATGGCCGACCTCCGGCGAGGAGGTCAGGCCGCGCACCCAGTCGACCGCCTGCTGGGCCTTGAGCGCGTCGGAGGACGCGATCTTGACCGTGCCGTCGTCGTTGATGTCGATCTTGGCGCCGGTGACCTCGCAGATCTCGCGGATCATCTTGCCGCCCGGCCCGATCACCGCGCCGATCTTGTCGGTCGGGATCTGGATCTGCACGACCCTCGGTACGGTGTCGCGCATCTCCTCGCGCACCCGGCCGAGACCCTTGGCCATCTCGTCCAGGATGTGCATGCGCCCGCCCTTGGCCTGGTTGAGCGCGATCTCCATGATCTCCTTGGTGATGCCGGTGATCTTGATGTCCATCTGCAGGGCGGTCACGCCCTGCTCGGTGCCGGCCACCTTGAAGTCCATGTCGCCCAGATGGTCCTCGTCGCCCAGGATGTCCGACAGGACGGCGAAGCGGTCGCCTTCCTTGATCAGGCCCATGGCGATGCCGGCCACCGGCCGGGCGAGCGGCACGCCCGCGTCCATCATGGCGAGCGAGGCGCCGCACACCGACGCCATCGAGGAGGAGCCGTTGCTCTCGGTGATCTCCGAGACCACCCGGATCGTGTAGGGGAACTGGTCCTTGGCCGGCAGCACCGGATGGGTCGCGCGCCAGGCCAGCTTGCCGTGGCCGATCTCGCGGCGCCCGGGCGAGCCCATGCGGCCGGTCTCACCCACCGAATAGGGCGGGAAGTTGTAGTGCAGCATGTAGTGGTTGCGCGAGTCGCCGGTCAGGTCGTCGACGATCTGCTCGTCCTGGCCGGTGCCGAGCGTCGCCACCACCAGCGCCTGGGTCTCGCCGCGGGTGAACAGGGCGGAACCGTGCACGCGGGGGAGCACGCCCACCTCGGCCACGATTGGCCGGACCGTCACCAAGTCGCGCCCGTCGATCCGCCGCTTGGTGTCGAGGATGCTGCCGCGGACGATCTGGGCTTCCAGGTCCTTAAACAGGGCCTTGAGGAGCGCCTTGCGATCGATGTCGGCATCCGGCCACTGGGCTGCGACCTTGGCGCGGGCGA
>NZ_WUJP01000310.1 GCF_009806515.1 Geminicoccus flavidas
GGTCGACCTTGTCGTGACGGGCCTGCTTGCCCTTCTCGGCATAGGCGGCGCGCAGGTCCGCACCCACGAGCTTCTCCAGCTCGGCGGCGAGCTCGGCGTTGTCGGCCTCCTCCAGCTCCCAGGGGTCCTTGGCGCACTGCTCGGCAAACTCGATGATCAGGTCGATGACCGGCTGCATCTCCTGGTGGCCGTGCATGACGGCACCCAGCATGACCTCCTCGGACAGCTCCTTGGCTTCCGATTCGACCATCATGACCGCGTCGGCAGTGCCGGCCACGACCAAGTCGAGCTCGGAGGTCTTCAGCTGCTCGACCGTCGGGTTCAGGATGTAGGCACCATCCTGGTAGCCGACCTTGGCCGCTGCGATCGGACCCAGGAACGGCACGCCGGAGATGGTCAGCGCCGCCGAGGCGCCGATCATCGAGATGATGTCGGTGTCGGTCTCGCCGTCATGCGCCAGCACGGTGACGACGACCTGGACCTCGTTCTTGAACTCGCCGGGGAAGAGCGGGCGGATCGGCCGGTCGATCAGCCGGGAGATCAGGGTCTCCTTCTCCGACGGCCGCCCTTCGCGCTTGAAGAAGCCACCGGGGATCTTGCCCGCGGCGAACGCCTTCTCCTGGTAGTTCACGGTCAGCGGGAAGAAGTCCTGCCCGGGCTTCTTCTCCTTGGCGGCGACCACCGCGCACAGCACGACGGTCTCGCCGTGGGTGGCCAGGACGGCGCCATCGGCCTGGCGGGCGATCTTGCCGCTCTCCAGCGAGAGCGGCTTGCCGCCCCAGGTCATCGACTTGCGGGTAAGGTTGAACATATCCCCAGTTTCCCTTCGTCGCCCCGTCCGTCACGTTCGGCGGGGTCTACTTCCGTGGCCGCGACCCCGGCATCGACCGGCCGCGGTCAGGGAAGGGCCGGACCGCCCGCACCTCGCGGACGGTCCGCCTCCGGTGACCCCGGCCGATCGGGTCGGGCAGGGGTCACCGGACGCAAAGGGGCGCCTTCAGGCGGCGCCCCAAATCACTTGCGCAGGCCGAGACGCTCGATCAGTGCCTTGTAGCGGTTGGCGTCCTTGCGCTTGAGATAGTCCAGCAGGCTGCGCCGCTGGCCGACCATCATCAGGAGACCACGGCGGGAGTGGAAATCCTTCTGGTGGGTCTTCAGATGCTCGGTCAAGTTGGTGACCCGCTCGGACAGGATCGACACCTGGACCTCGGGCGAACCGGTGTCGCCCGGGTGGGTGGCGTACTCCTTGATGAGCTCGGCCTTGCGCTCGGCGGTGATCGTCATCGTCTACGTTCCATCGGCATCGAGGTCATGAATACGCGGACCGGCTGCAATTCGCCTTCCTCGAACCGGGTAAGCGCGACCAGCCGGCCGCCCCACATCGCCCGGACCATCGGCTCGGCCCCGAGCTCTCCCTCGATCATGTGCGGGAGAGCCACGATAGCCTGGCCGGCGGTCAGACGGTGGGCTTGCGGTTCCGTGACGGCGAGCGCCGGGATGCCGGCCAGCGCGGTCGCCACGGGAACAAGCACCTGCGGCAGGCTTTCCTCGGCGATCAGCGCCTCGAGGTCGTCCAGCCGCACGGATGTTTCGATGTTGAAGGGGCCAACCACGGTGCGGCGCAGCTGGGTGACGTGGGCGACGGTGCCGAGCGCCTCGCCCAGGTCGCGCGCCACCGCCCGGACATAGGCGCCCTTGCCGGAGCCCATCGCCATGACGGCGTGGTCGGCATCCGGCATGTCCACCAGCTCCAGGCTGTCGATCCGGATCGGGCGGGGCTCCAGGACCACTTCCTCGCCACGCCGGGCGAGGTCGTAGGCGCGCTCGCCGTCGATCTTGACTGCGGCATAGATCGGCGGCCGCTGCATGATCTCGCCCCGGAAATCCGGCAGCACCGCCTCGATCTGCTCACGGGTCGGCCGTACGTCCGAGCGACCGATCACCACGCCGTCGCTGTCGTCCGTGTCGGTCGCCTCGCCGAACCTGATCGTGAACTCGTAGGCCTTGCGGGCGTCCATCACGTACATGACGGTCTTGGTCGCATCGCCCAGAGCGATCGGCAGGACGCCGGTCGCCAGCGGGTCGAGCGTGCCGCCATGGCCGACCTTCTGCGCGTTGGTCGCCCGCTTGATGACGTTGACCACATGGGTCGAGGTCATCCCGCCGGGCTTGTCCACGCACAGCCAGCCATGGATCGGGATGCCCTTGGCGCGTCTGCGGCTCATTGGGGATCTTCCTCGCCATCGCGCGGGGGCAATGACGCCAGCTCGCGGGCCAGCAGGGTCTCGACCTTCGATGCCTCGCCGAACGTCTCGTCCGGGACGATGCGCAGGCGCGGGCCGTATTTCAGGTCCATCTCGCGGCCGAGCCTGGCGGTCAGATGGGGGCAGGCGCGGATCAGCGCCTTCATCACTTCCGGACGGATCCGGTCGCGGCCGAGCTCGGCGACGAACACGGTGGCCTGCTTCAGGTCCGGGCTCATCCGCACCTCGGACACGGTTACGTGCGCGTCCTGCAGTTCGGGGTCGTGCAGCTCATGGCGCATGAAGACATCGGCGAGGCGGTGCCTTACCGCCTCGCCGACCCGCATCTGCCGTTGTGACGGCGCACCGGAGCGGGCACTGCCGCCCGCTCCGTGGCCACGGGAACGTCCGCTCACAGGCTTCGCGCGACCTCCTGGACCTCGTAGGCCTCGACGACATCGCCGATGCGGATGTCGTTGTAGCCCTCCAGCGAGAGACCGCACTCGAAGCCCTCGCGCACCTCGCGGACATCGTCCTTGAAGCGCTTGAGCGAGCCCAGGGCACCCTCGTGGATGACCACGTCGTCCCGCAGCAGGCGCACCCGCGAGGTCCGCTTGATGAGGCCGTCCGTGACGCGGCAGCCGGCGATCTTGCCGATCCGCTGCACCACGAAGATCTCGCGGATCTCCGCATGGCCGAGGGTGACCTCCTTGGCCTCCGGCGCCAGCAGGCCGGAGAGGAGCGCCTTCATCTCGTCGAGCAACTCGTAGATGATCGAGTAGTAGCGGATCTCCACGCCGTCGCGCTTGGCCAGTTCGCGCGCCGGCGCATTGGCCCGCACGTTGAAGCCCAGGATCACGCCGCTCGACGCCGCCGCCAGGGTGACGTCGCTCTCGGTGATGGCACCGACGCCGCCATGGAGGATCCGCACTGAGACTTCCTCGGTGCCGAGCTTCTGCAGGCCGGCCTGCACCGCCTCGAGCGAACCATGCACGTCCGTCTTGATCACGACCGGCAGCTCCTTGAGCTCGCCTTCCTTGATCTTCGAGAACATGTCCTCCAGCGAGCCACGGGCGCCCGCGGTCGCCACGAGCTGGGCCTCGCGCTTCTTGCGCTGCCGGTACTCGGCGATCTCGCGCGCCCGGTCCGGGCTGTCGGTCGCCGAGAGCAGGTCGCCGGCGCTCGGCACGCCATCCAGGCCCAGGATCTCGACTGGTACGGACGGGCCGGCCTCGGCCACGTTCTGGCCGCGGTCGTCGACCAGGGCACGGATGCGGCCCGAGGTCGTGCCGCACACCACCGTGTCGCCGACCCGGAGCGTGCCCTTCTGGACCAGGGCGGTGGCCACCACGCCGCGGCCGCGGTCGAGCCGCGCCTCGATGATGGTGCCCTGCGCCTCGCGATCCGGGTTGGCCTTGAGGTCGAGCAGCTCCGCCTGGAGCTGGACCGATTCGATCAGCTTCTCCAGGCCGAGCTTCTTGAGCGCCGACACCTCGACCGCCTGGACGTCGCCGCCGAAGTCCTCGGTGACCACGTCGTAGCTGAGCAGCTCGCTCTTGACCCGGTTCGGGTCGGCCTCGGGACGGTCGATCTTGTTGATCGCCACCACGATCGGCACCTTGGCCGCCTGGGCGTGGCGGATCGCCTCGATCGTCTGCGGCATCACGCCGTCATCGGCCGCGACCACCAGGATGACGATGTCCGTCACCGAGGCGCCGCGGGCGCGCATCTGGGTGAACGCCGCGTGGCCGGGTGTGTCGATGAAGGTCACCGGCATGCCCTGGCCGATATCGACCCGATACGCGCCGATATGCTGGGTGATGCCGCCGGCCTCGTGCGCCGCCACGTCCGCGTTGCGGAGCGCGTCGAGCAGCGAGGTCTTGCCGTGGTCGACATGGCCCATGACCGTGACGACCGGCGAGCGCGGCTGTAGGTCGACATCCTCGTCGACCGTCAGGCCCTCGATGCCCTCCTCGATCATCGATTCGGACACCCGCTTGGGCCGGTGGCCGAACTCGGACACCACCAGCTCGGCCGTGTCGGCATCGATGGTCTGCGCCGGTGTGGCGAGGATCTTGTTCTTCATCAGAACCTTGACCACCTCGCCCGAGCGGACCGCCATGCGGGTGGCCAGCTCCTGCACGGTGATGACGTCCGGGATCGCGACGTCTCGGACGATCAGCTCCGTCGGCTGCTGGACCTGCTGGCGGCCCTTCTGCTGGCGGCGACGCATGGCGGCCACCGAAGGAGCACGCCGCTCCTCGATGTCACCCTCGGCACCGAGCACGATCCGGCCCTTGACCTTGCCGGCGTCGTCCTTGCGGGCAGCCGGCGCCATGAGCTTGGGTGCCTTGGCGGCAGCCTTGCCCTTGACCGGACGCTTCTCCTCTAGCGCCTCAAAGCCGAAGCGCGCGGCCGGCTGCGGCGCACGCGGCGCCTCGGGCGCGGCGGCGGCCGGCCTGACCGCCGGGCGCTCCTCGGTCCGTGCCGGGGCAGGGGCCTCGGCCGGCCGCGCCGGCTGCGGCGCTGCCACTGCGGCCTTGCGCTCCTGCTCCTCGAGCAGGCGGCGAGCCTGCTCCTCGGCCTTGCGGCGGATCTCCTCCTCGGCCTTGCGCCGGGTTTCCTCCTCGGCGCGACGCTTGGCCTCGGCCTCGGCCTCGACGCGGCGCCGCTCCTCCTCGATCGCCCGCTGCCGCGCCTCTTCCTCGAGGCGCTTGCGATCCTCCTCGGCACGGCGCTGGTTGACGATCACCGCCTGGAGTCGTGCCTGCTGCTCGGCCTCGGTCAGGGCACGCAGGCGCACCGGCCCGCGATTGCCGCCACCAGAGCCGCGAGTCTCACCACCCGGGCGCCCGACACCCGTCGCCGGCGCGCGGCTGGCCTGATCGGCCCCTGCGCCGGACGTGGGACGCGGTGCTACCGGAGCCTGGCCGGTCCCGCGCGACTTGCGCACCTCGACCTGGACCGGCTTGCTCAGCACGCCGTGCGAGCGCGCCTGCTTCACCGTGCCGACGTCGACCGTCTTGCGGGGGAGATCCATGCGACCGGCGCTGCCGCCGGTGCCAGACGGGCGGAGGCCGATCCGGGCTTTGTTGTCCTGACCCTTCGGATCGTTCATGAGGCGAGCCGTTCCTGTCGTTCGGTCGATGTCGTCATCGTGGTGGGGTGATCCGCGCCAGCCTGCCGGAACCCGGCTAGGCGGCGCGTGATCGCCAAAAGCGGCGTGGCGTGGCTCTCGTGAGTGACCACGAGATGGACGGCCTCGTCGCGGCCGAGTGCCCGGCCAAGCTCTGAGCGGTCGAACAGCCGGACCACTGGCAGGTCGACCGCGATCCGGCCCAGCTTTTGCAGCCCGTCCTCCGCTGCGTCCATAGCCTGGATCAGGAGCCTGCCCCGCTTGGCGCGCAGGCAGCGCTCGACCTCGTCGAAGCCGTTCAGCAGTGCGCCGGCTCGGCGGGCTAGCCCGATCCGGTCCAGGCCGCGGCGCACCAGGGCCGCCTCGACCTGCTGGGGAAGGTCGTCCGGAACCCGGACCTCGGGACCGGCCGCACGGGCGAGCGCCCGCCGCTTCAGCGCCAGCTCCAGGCTGGCGCGGTCGGCTTCCAGCCAGAAGCCGCGGCCGGGCAGGCGGGCGTCGACGTCGAAGACCAGCCGGCCCTCGGGATCACGGACAAAGCGGAGCATGCCGCAGCGGTCCTGGCGCTCGCGCGACAGGACGGAGCGGCGCGGGTTGCGCGCCGTGCCGGCAGGCTCCTCGATGATCGCGATCGTCGTCTCGCTCAAGCGTGCTCCGCTTCCGTTTCGGTCTCGGCGGCGGGCGGCTCGATCCAGCCGAGCGCCACCCGGGCCGCCATGATGATCTCGCCTGCCGTCTCACCGGTCAGACCGGCCTCGGGCAGGAGCTCGACCAGCTCGTCACCAGAGAGGTCGGCCAGATCCTCCAGTGTCTTGATGCCCTTGCGGCCGATCTCGACCGCATGAGCCAGCTCCAGCTGCTCGAACTGGAGCAGGTCGTCGGCGATGCCGAGCTCCCCCGCCTCGGCGGCCAGCGCCTCCTGCTGCTCCTGCAGCCAGGAATGGGCGCGCTCGATCAGGGCCTGGGCGATCTCCTCGTCGAAGCCCTCGATCGCGGCCAGTTCCTCCGGCGGGCAATAGGCGACGTCGGCGACCGAATCGAACTCCTCGGTGGCGAGCAGCTCGGCGATCACGGTCTCGACGTTCAGGGCCTCGGTGAACAGTTCGATGCGGCGGCGGAAGATCGCCGAACGCTTCTCGCTGTCCTCCGTCTCGGAGATGATGTCGATCTCCCAGCCGGTCAACTGGCTGGCGAGCCGGACGTTCTGGCCGCGCCGGCCGATCGCGATGTGCTGCATGTGGTCGGGCACCACCACCTCGATCCGGTTGTTGTCCGGATCGAGCACCACGCGCGACACCTCGGCCGGAGCCAGGGCATTCACCACGAAGTTGGCCGGGTCGGGCGACCAGGGGATGATGTCGATCTTCTCACCGGCCAGCTCCTGCACCACCGCCTGGACGCGGCTGCCGCGCATGCCGACGCAGGCGCCGACCGGGTCGATGCCGCCTTCCCGCGAATACACGGCGATCTTCGCCCGGCTGCCCGGATCGCGGGCGCAGCCCTTGATCTCGATGATGCCGTCATAGATCTCTGGCACTTCCTGCTCGAACAGCTTCGCCATGAACATGGGATGGGTGCGCGAGAGGAAGATCTGCGGGCCGCGGGTCTGGTGGCTCACGTCGTAGAGATAGGCCCGGATCCGGTCCTTGTTGCGGAACAGCTCGCGCGGGATCAGGTCGTCGCGCCGGCAGATGGCTTCCGCCTTGCCGAGGTCGACCAGCACGTTGCCGTGCTCGATCCGCTTGATCTCGCCGACTACGATCTCGCCGATCCGGTCCTTGAACTCGTTGTACTGCCGCTCGCGCTCGGCCTCGCGCACGCGCTGGACGATCACCTGCTTGGCCGACTGCGCCGCGATGCGGCCATAGTCGATCGGCGGCAGCGGGTCCTCGATCACGTCGCCCTCGTGGGCGGCCGGATTGAGGCGCTTGGCGTCGGCCAGCGAGATCTGCAAGGTCGGCTCGGTGACCTCCTCGACCACCTGCATCACGCGGAAGATGCCGATGTCGCCGGTCTTGCGGTCGATCTCGGCGCGGATCTCCAGCTCCTGACCATACTTGCGGCGGGCGGCGGTGCCGATCGCCTGCTCCATGGCCTCGATGACCTCGGTCGGCGAGATGCCCTTTTCCTGCGCCACGGCCTCGGCGATCCGCAGGAGTTCGGCCCGGCCGAACACGGGACCCATCGCTTCCATCAGACGCCTCCCTCGGGGCTCTCGTCCTGTGCGGCGAGCCTGGCCTCGTGAGCCTGCTGCGCCGCCTTGATCAACGCGTCGGTGAGTACCAGGCGGGCCTTGCGGATGGTCGGGTAGGGCACCCGGAACTCCTGCCCGTCCTGCTCGATCACAATGTCCTCGCCGTCGACGGCCTTGATGGTGGCCTTGAAGCGCTTGCGCCCCTCGATGTCGGGCTCGATCTCCAGCTTGGCCAGGTGGCCGGCGAACCGGGCATAGTCGCCCAGCTTGACGAGCGGCCGGTCGATGCCGGGCGAGGTGACCTCCAGCGTGTACGCTCCCGGAATGGGATCATGCACGTCCAGGATCGCCGAGATGGCCCGGCTGATGTCGGCACAGTCCTCCACGTCCATCACCCGGGCCGGGTCGGAAGGCTCGGCCATGACCTGCAGCGTCCTGCGCGTCTGGCCGAGAAGCCGGACCTGGACGAGCTCGAAGCCCATTCCCCGCAGGCTTGGTTCGATCAGATCGACGAGGGTGCTGATGGTGCGACTCCTGGAAAAACGGCATGCCAAAGGGAGCGGGCGTCTACCCACTCACCTCGCATCGGCGTGGCAGTGAACGTGGCGGTAGATACTCGCTCAGGCGGAGAAGTTCAAGGGGGAGCGGTGCCGTTTCAGCGCCCTGTCCCCATGATGCCGGCGTTCTCCATCGTGCGCTGCAACATCCGCTCGCCGGTCCGCTGACCGTAGAGTCCGAGCGCTGTCTGCGTCCATGGCGCCTCGAAGTCCTCGATCGCCGCACCGCCGTCCAGCGCCAGGCGGAGCATCGAGGCTGCCAGGTTCGAGAGCTCCGTCCTGAGACCCTGCTGGTCCTCCTGGAGCGCAACGATCAGGAAGCGATTGAAGGTCTGCTCGTCGTCAGCCCTCGTCTGTGTCTGCATGCAGGCGACGGGCGCAAGAGAATCACCCGGCTGTGCCTGCGCCGGCACCGTAGACCCACGCAGCGATGCTAAAAAATTACAAAGGAAGAGAATAGCAGTCGTAGAAATATGGCACCAAGCCCTGTCGAATATTATCCCAGCCGGTGAGTTCATCAAAGCTGCGCAGGAGCTTGTTTTTCATGATACGGGCTGGCTGTCACGAACGAACCGGAAGAATGCCGGGCTGCGCCCCTCACGCTCGGCCTTAGCCTGGTAGCGGGTCCGGACATGGTCGGGCGGTGCCACCGTCCAGTCCGAGGCACGCTCCGCCGTCCAGACGAGACCCGGCGTGGCAAGGGCGGCATCCAGCATCCAGCGGGCATAGTCGACGATGTCGGTGGCGAGGCGCAACTCGCCAGCCGGCACCAGCGTCCGCGCCATCTCCGGCACGGTCTGCCGGTTCACGATCCGGCGCTTGTGGTGGCGCGGCTTGGGCCAGGGGTCCGGGAACAGCACGTCGATGCGCTGCAGGCAGCGGTCCGGCAGCACCCGCAGGAGCAGCCGCGCGTCGTCGGGGAGGATCCGCACGTTGTCGAACCCGGCCGCCTCGACCTCCGCGACCAGCTTGCCCACGCCGTCCAGGAACGGCTCGACGCCCAGGAATCCCAGCTCGGGATGGGCCTTCGCCTGGGCGGCCAGATGCTCACCCCCGCCGAAGCCGATCTCTAGGCGGAAGCCCTGCATCGGCCGGAAAAACAGCGCCGCCGGATCGAGCTGGCCCTGCTCGGGCAGCGTGATCCGCAGCGCCGGGAGCCGCTCGTCCAGCAGGAGGCGGCGGGCGGGCTTGAGGCCCGGGCCCTGCCGCCGGCCCCAGATCTGGCGACGGACCGGGACGGGCCCGGTCGCGTCGGTCCCGGCCATGCTCAGTTGAACGCCCGCTTCAGCTCGTCGACCAGGTTGCGGGCTTCCCAGGAGAAGCCGCCATCGGTCTCGGCCGCATGGCCGAAATGGCCATAGGCGGCGGTGCGCGCATAGATCGGCCGGTTGAGGTGCAGATGCTCGCGGATACCACGCGGGCTCAGGTTCATGACCTCGTTCAGCACGCTGGCAAGGCGGCCCTCGTCGACCTGGCCGGTGCCGAACGTGTCGACATAGATCGAGAGCGGCTTGGACACGCCGATCGCGTAGGAGAGCTGGATCACGCATTTGCGCGCCAGGCCCGCCGCCACGACGTTCTTGGCGAGGTAGCGCGCGGCATAGGCCGCCGAGCGGTCGACTTTGGTCGGGTCCTTGCCGGAGAAGGCACCGCCGCCGTGGGGCGCGGCCCCGCCATAGGTGTCGACGATGATCTTGCGGCCGGTGAGGCCGGCGTCGCCGTCTGGCCCGCCGATCACGAAATTGCCGGTCGGGTTGACGTAGAACTCGCTCTCCGGCGGGAACCAGCCCTCGGGCAGCACGGAGCGGACATAGGGCCGCACCAGCTCGCGCACCTCGGCCGTGCTCAAGCCCGCGTCATGCTGGGTAGAGACCACGACGGAAGTGGCCGCCACCGGCTTGCCGTCGACATAGCGCAGGGTGACCTGGCTCTTCGCATCCGGCTGAAAGCCCTTGACCTTGCCGGAATGGCGGTCGGCGGCCATGCGGCGCAGGATCTCGTGCGCGTAGTAGATCGGCGCCGGCATCAGCTCCGGGGTCTCGTCGACCGCGAAGCCGAACATGATGCCCTGATCGCCGGCACCCTCGTCCTTGCTCTCGCCCGCGTCCACGCCCTGGGCGATGTCGGCCGACTGCTCGTGGAGCAGCACGTCGATCTGGCAGTTCCGCCAGTGGAAGCCATCCTGCTCGTAGCCGATGGCCCGGATCGCCTTGCGCGCGGTCTCCTTGATCACCTCGCTGTCGATCCGGCTGTCGGCACCGGGACGGACCTCGCCCGCGATCACCACGCGGTTGGTGGTGGCAAGCGTTTCACACGCGACACGCGCGTAAGGATACTCGGCCAGGTAGAGATCGACGACCTCGTCGGAGATCCGGTCGCAAACCTTGTCCGGATGTCCCTCGGACACCGATTCGCTGGTGAAAAGGAAGTCGTTCGAGGCCATTGATCGCCCACTCTCCGAAACCACGGGGGTCACCCAGACGCAGGCCGTGCCACAGGCACGAACCTGTCGGATTCCGACGCTTGCCAGCTGTTGGTCAGGTCGAACGCGCCATAGTGACCGTGGATGCTTCTGAACGGCACCGACGTGCTGGTCAAGAAGACCGGTGCGGCCGGGACAGCGACCAATCCGCCGCGTTGCCCGGGGAATACGCCCGGTCCGCCGGCGGGCGGGCGGCGGAGAGGCCGGCCAGCGCCTTGGCCAGCTCGGCCAGGCGGCGGCGGATTGTCGGGTCCTCGATGCGATGGAAGGCGCGCACCAGTTCCAGCGTCTCCCGGTTCTCCACGGCCGTGCCGGAGACCTTGAGCGGCGGAGCGGGTGCTGCGCGTGGCGCGCCCGAGAAATCGAACCGGCCGCCCCGGTCCTCGGCCAGGCCGCGCTGCGGAGCGTCCTCCATCTCGTCGAAGAACCAGGCCACCGGCGTGTCGAGAATTCGGCTAATCGCGAACAGGCGAGAGCTGCCCATGCGGTTGGCGCCGCGCTCGTACTTCTGTATCTGCTGAAACGTGACGCCCAGCAGTTCACCCAGCCGTTCTTGGCTCATCCCCACGAGCGTGCGGCGAAGCTTCAGACGCTTGCCGACATGGACATCAACCGGGTCCGGATGCTCGATCGTCATTGCGGCGAGCCTGTTCGCTCAATCAGTGTCCTGTTGTGACCGAAACTCAACGAACAGGCAAGCCGCGGCGAATAGGCTGATCGCTATCCAACCCCAAAGTGAACCTAGACGCCCGCCCACCGGCCGCTCCGGCAGGGCGGCGGGCAGCTTCCCGTCGATGACGCCGCGCTCGTCCAGGCCGAGCTCCGCCAGGATCCGGCCATAGGAGTCGGTCACCACCGACACGCCGGTGTTGGCGGCGCGCACTAGCGGCAGTCCTTCCTCCACGCTGCGCATCCGTGCCAGGGCCAGATGCTGCCAGGGGCCGGCACTCCTGCCGAACCAGGCGTCGTTGGTCACGTTGAGGAGCCATTGCGCCCGGCCACTGCCGTCGGTGGCGGCGGACGGATAGGCCACCTCGTAACAGATCAGCGGGCTGAACGGCGGGATGCCCGGCAGCTCCTCCGTGGTCCGGCCGGCTCCTGGCCGGAACTCGCCCCGGGCCGCCACCGCTTCCAGGCCGATCGCGCCCAGGAGCCCGCGCAGCGGCAGGTATTCGCCGAACGGGACCAGGTCGACCTTGTCGTAGCGCGCGGTGATCGCCGCACCCGGGTCGATCACGTAGATGCTGTTGTTGGCAAAGGGCTGGCCGTCGGCGTCCTCGGCATAGTGGTTGGCGCCGG
>NZ_WUJP01000311.1 GCF_009806515.1 Geminicoccus flavidas
TAACCACGAACCCGCCGGCCTTCTGCGCGATCCGCGCCAGGTAGGTGCGCGCGACCTCGTCCCGCTCCAGCGAGAACGGCACGGCACTTTCCGGCCAGATGATCAGCCGCGGCTGGACCGGGGCCGGCTCGTCGGCCAGCTCGATATGGGTCAGAAAGTTCTCGCGCAGCCGCTGCGGGTCCCATTTGCGGTCCTGCGGGATTGCGCCCTGGACGACCCGCAGCTCCAGCTCCGTGGGTGGCGGCAAGGGCTGGGACAGGCGCCAGGCGCCATGGGCCAGCACGATCCCGGTGAGCAGCACCGGGACGGCGATCCCCACCAGCCGTGCCCGCAGCCCGGGTCCGGTCACCGCCAGGGCGGCCATGCCGGCGGCAGCGACCGTTATGATCGACAAAGCGGGCGAGCCCGTGAGCGCCACGATCTGCAGGCTCGCTTCGCTGATCGACCAGACAATGGCGGCTGGGTTCCAGGGGAAGCCGAACAGGGTGCCGCGCAGCCACTCCCCGAAGCCCCAGAGGGCCGCCAGGCCGAGTGCCACCGCGAGCGGGCGGCGGATGCGCAGGAGGCGCAGGATCATCGCGTAGGCGGCGACGAACAGGGCGCAGGCGAGACAGAGCAGGAAGGTGGCCGGCAGGGCCAGGACCGCTACGCCGGCGGCCTCGGCGGAAAAGGCGATGGCGACCCAGTAGAGGCCGATCAAATGGAATCCCAGCCCGAACGCCAGCCCTGCGAGCGCGGCGCGGAACACGTCCGCGGCGCGGGCGACCGCCAGCACGAGCAGGCCGAACCCGAGCAGGCCCGGGAGGACGTGCCAGGGCGGCAGTGCGAGTGCGGCCGCGGCGCCTGCCAGGAGGCAGGCGAGCAGGGGATGGCGGAGAAGGATGGCCTCGATCCGGTTCCCGGGAGCCGGGTCAGTCACCCATCACCTCAAATTCGCCTGTACCTGCAGCACGTTGATCGTGGATCTTCACACGCTCGATCCGGCGGCTCGACGCATCTAGGATCTCGAACAGGAAGCCCGCCGGATGCGGGATCTTCTCGCCAGTCGCCGGGATCCGGTCGACCAGGGACGAGACCAGGCCGCTCAGCGTGTCGACCTCCTCGCGCATCTCCTCGTCCACCAGCTCGATGTCCAGGAACCGTTCGAGGTCGTCCAGGTAGACGCGGCCGTCCGCATCCACCGTGCCGTCCGGCTGGCGAACGATCTGCGCGTCGGTAGCCGGGTCGTGCTCGTCAGGAATCTCGCCGATGATCTCGCCGACCAGGTCCTCCATGGTGACCAGGCCGTCCGTGCCGCCGAACTCGTCCACCACCACCGCCATGTGGACCCGCGTGTCCCGCATCTCGTGCAGCAGGTCCAGCACCTTCATCGACGGCGGCACCACCAGCACCCGGCGCGTGACCGCGGCCAGGTCGAAGCCCTCCGGCTTGAGCATGAAGGGCAGCAGGTCCTTGACGTGGACCATGCCGATCACGTCGTCGAGTGCCGTGCCATAGACCGGCAGCCGCGTGTGCATGCCGATCTGCATGGTCTCCAGCACCTTGGCCAAGGACGCGTCCTTGGCGACCGCCTTGATGTCCGGGCGCTGCACCATCACGTCGGCGACCTGCAACTCGCCGAAGGCCAGCGCGTTCAGGACCAGCTCGCGGACGGCCGGCACCAGCTTCTGGTCACCCTCCTCGTCGAGGTCCCCCTCGATCAGATGCTCGATGCGGGTACGTAGGCTGCCATCGGTGGCATCGGCCGCACCCGCGAAGCTGCGCAGCCGGCGCACCAGATCGCTGAACAGCGACGGGTTCTGCTCGGCCCGCCGTTGCAGTTGCCTCACCGGACCGCCTCCAGATAGGGATCGCCGATGCCGAACCTCGCCAGGATCCTGG
>NZ_WUJP01000312.1 GCF_009806515.1 Geminicoccus flavidas
CTTCCAGCCGCTCCATCGCCAGGGCGTCGGCCTCGCCAGTCTCGTGGTCCATGCCCAAGAGGTGCAGGACGCCGTGGACAATCATGTGGCGCAGATGCTGGTCGAGCGGCAGACCGGCCTGGGCCGCGTCGCGCTGCACGGTCTCCAGTGCAATCACGATGTCGCCGAGCTCCGGCCGGCAGCCGGGCGGCAAAGGCAGGTCCGGGTCGTAGGCTGGAAAGGACAGGACATCCGTCGCCTGGTCCTTGCCGCGCCACTGGTGGTTCAGGCGGCGGATGCGCGGGTCGTCGGTCAGCACCACCGAGAGCTGCGCGTCCTGCAACGGTGCCGGAGCCGCCTCTGCCAAAGCGAGTTGGGCAGTGCTCCGTACCAGCCCGATCGGATCGGTGACGGCCGTTTGCCAGGCTTCCGCCTCGACCGCCACCTCGATCGGGTGACTACTGTCGTCGTTCATTGTTCCTTAGCCGGGTTGCTCGGTCCGCGGCCGAGCGTCCTCGCGACGCCGTCCTCGAACGTCGCGGACGGCGGTTCATGAGGCTCATAGGCCTGCACGATCTTCTGCACCAGGGGATGACGCACGATGTCGGACGCATCGAAGCGCACCACTGCGATGCCATCGATGCCGCTCAGCCGGTCGACCGCGTCCTGCAGGCCCGAGGTCACGCCGGACGGCAGGTCGGACTGATAAGGATCGCCGGTCACCACCATGCGCGAGTTCTCGCCCAGACGGGTGAGAAACATCTTCATCTGCATGGGCGTGGCGTTCT
>NZ_WUJP01000313.1 GCF_009806515.1 Geminicoccus flavidas
GCGCCTCGTCCAGGATCACCGCGGCGTTGCGCAGGGTGCGGCCGCGCATGAAGGCCAGCGGCGCGATCTCGATCTGCCCGGTCTCGATTGCGCGCTCCAGCCGGCCCTCGGGCAGGAGGTCGTGCAGCGCGTCGTAGATCGGCCGGAGATAGGGATCGACCTTCTCGCGCATGTCGCCGGGCAAAAAGCCCAGCCGCTCCCCGGCCTCGACCGCCGGGCGCGACAGGATCAGCCGCTCCACCGTCCTGGCCTTCATCGCCGCCACCGCGGCGGCCACCGCCAGATAGGTCTTGCCGGTGCCGGCCGGGCCCAGGCCCAGCACCAGGTCGTTCTTCTGCAGGGCTTCCAGGTAGCGCGCCTGGTTGGGCGTGCGCGGCACCACGAGCTTGCGCTCGGTGCGCACCGCCGCCTGCTGGCCGCGATAGCCGTCGGTCGGCAAGGGTTCGCCCGCCGTCACCATGCGCACGGTGGCATCCACCTCGTTGCGGCCGAGCTGCTCGCCGCCGCGGGCCCGGACATAGAGTTCCTGCAGCACGGTCGCCGCAGCGTTCACGGCATCCGGGTCGTCGCCATGGACGATCACCTCGTTGCCACGCGCCACCAGGTTAACCGGGAGCTGCTGCTCGATCCGGGCCAGATGGCTGTGGTGCTGGCCGAACACGGTGGCGCAGAGCCGGTTGTCCGGCAGGACGACCCGGCGATCCGCGTGGTCGAGTTCCGCCATCGGCAGGAGCGGCTTCAAGCGGCGCGTCCTCGCTGGACAGTGGGTGAGGGCAGGAGGCGCGCCGATAGGCTGCGCGGGTTGGCGCCGGTGATCTCGACGCGGCACAGGTCGCCGATGCGGAGGTCCTCGCCCGCCAGGTGGACGATCTGCAGCCAGGGGGAGCGGGCGGCCTTGTGGCCCACGTCCCGCCCGTCACGCTCGATCAGCACTTCCATCACCGTCCCGATGCTTTGCTGGTCGAACGAACGCCGCTGCGCCTCCAGCAGTTCCTGCAGGACCGCCAGCCGCTCGGCCTTAATTGCCTCGCGCACCTGCTTCTTCATCAGGCTGGCGGGCGTGCCCGGCCGCGGGCTGTACTTGAAGGAGAAGGCCTGGGCGTAATGGACCTGCTCGACCAGCCGCAAGGTCGCGTGGAAGTCCTCGTCAGTCTCGCCGGGAAAGCCCACGATGAAGTCGGAGGATAGGGCCAGGTCGGGCCGCGCCGCGCGCAGCCGGTCTACCAGCCGGAGATAGTCGTCCGCACCGTGCTTGCGGTTCATCGCCTGGAGCAGCACATCCGAACCGGACTGCACCGGGAGATGCAGGAAGGGCATGAGCTGCGGCACGTCGCGATGCGCCGTGATCAGCTCGTCCTCCATGTCGCGCGGGTGTGAGGTCGTGTAGCGGATCCGCGCCAAGCCATCGAGCTCGGCCAGGGCACGGATCAGCCGGCCGAGGCTCCAGCTCCTGCCGTCCGACCCCTCGCCACGATAGGCGTTGACGTTCTGGCCGAGCAGGGTGATCTCGCAGACCCCCTGGTCCAGGAGCTGGCGCGCCTCGGCCAGGATCGCGGCGGCCGGCCGCGACGCCTCGGCACCCCTGGTATAGGGCACCACGCAGAAGGTGCAGAACTTGTCGCAGCCTTCCTGAACGGTGAGGAAGGCAGAGGGGCCCACGGGCGTGAGCGCCGCCGGCAGCTCGTCGAACTTGCTTTCCGGGGGGAAGTCGGTGTCGACCACGCCCCGCGCGGACCGGCTGCGCCGTGCCAGCATCTCGGGCAGGCGGTGATAGGCCTGCGGGCCCACTACCACGTCGATGAAGGGCGCCCGCTCGAGCATGGCCTCGCCCTCGGCCTGGGCGACGCAGCCCGCGACCGCGATGGTCAGGTCGTCGCCCGAGGCCCGGCGCTGATCGCGCAGCAGGCGGACCCGGCCGAGCTCGGAATAGACCTTCTCGGCGGCCTTCTCGCGGATGTGGCAGGTATTGAGGACGACGAGATCCGCGTCCTCGATCCGATCCGTGGCGGCGTACCCATGTGGTGCCAGAGCTCCGGCCATGCGCTCGGAGTCATAGACGTTCATCTGACAGCCATAGGTCTTGATGAAGAGCTTCTTCGTCACCCGCCAACCAGGGATGGTTCTACCGCGCCGAGTTATTCCCAGCGCGGCTCGACCCGTCAAGTTACGCTTCGTGGCGCAGCCGCGCCATCGGTGCCCGCGGCACCGATACTGGAGGCTACCGCCGGCGCAGGCCGCACCGGTGCGCGAGGCGCAGGCCGGCGGGCCACCACCTCCCGCCGGGCGGTTGCAGTCAGGCCGAACGGCGGCCGCGTGCCCGCGGCTTGGTACCGAGCCCGATCTTCTTCGCCAGCGAAGAGCGCTGCTCCGCATAGGCGGGCGCGACCATCGGGTAGTCGTCAGGCAACCCCCAGCGCTTGCGATAGTCTTCCGGGGACATATTATAACGGGTCTTCAGATGCCGCTTGAGCATCTTCAACTTCTTCCCGTCCTCCAGACAGATGATGTACTCAGGCGTCACCGACTTCTTCACCGGCACGGCCGGGGTCAGCTTCTCCTGGGGCTCTTCCTTGATCTCGACGCCCTGGGACGACAGAGACGAATATACGAGCCTGATGAGGTCGGGCAGGTCGGTGGACGACACGGTGTTGTTCGACACGTGTGCCGCGACGATCTCCGTCGTCAACGACAGGAGTTCGTTCTGGGTCAACTGATCCGCCATCTCAGCGTACGGGCTCCCGGCCTACTTGGTATTAGACGAGCCACTACTATATTTCTTCAACGCGCGCCCGCAAGGGGTCACAGAGAAAAATCGTCTCAGAAAAGGCTAGTTGAAGTGCCGTCAACTGAAGCAACCCTGGACATCACTGCCGACACCTGCCCGATCACGTTCGTCCGTGCAAAGCTGGCACTCGAAAAAATGCGCCCCGGCGACATGCTGCGCATTCGGCTGCGCGAGGGTGAACCGCTGAGTAATGTACCTGTTTCCCTCACGGACCATGGACACGAGGTCATCGCTCGCGAAGCTGTGGAAAGCGGGATTTTCGAGCTTGTCGTGCGCCGGGGGAAGGACTAGTCCGGCTCCGCTCGAGACCTGAGGCTCCCGAGAGAGGCCTTCATCGTATAGGCGCTGGTCTTGCGGCCATCCGGTCGGTGGTAATAGTCGGTGCGCGTGCCGACCCGCTCGAAGCGATATCTTTCATACAGGCTCTGCGCCGTGACATTGTCCACGGCGACCTCCAGGAACATCGCCTCGGCACCGGCTTCATGCGCCCGGAACATCGCGGTTTCTAGTAACATTCCGGCGACCCCGCGCTTGCGCCAAGGTTGCAACACGCCGATCGACAATAGTTCACTCTCGTCACGCACGACCCGGCAGATGGCAAATCCGACCCCGCGCAGTCCGTCGATCGCGGAAAAGCCGCGGTCGAAGCAGCGTGCGATCAGCCCGAAGCTGCCCGGCAGGGACAAGAGATGGGCGATGTCCGACCTCGACCAGCCATCGTCGAAGCAGCCGCGGTGCAGGCGGGCGAGCCGTCCCAGGTCGAAGGGCCCGATGTTCTTGACCGCGATCTGGCCGGGCCGGGGCAGGGCGATCAGCGCCATCAGGCCGCTCCGGCCAGATCCAGCAGCGACCGTCCGGCACCCTCGCGGGCATCAGCACCGCGCAGGTAGAGCGGCACCAGCATCTCGCCACCCATCCCCTGCTCGCCGGCCAGCAGCCGCCTGGCCGCAGCCAGGCCTACCTCCTCAGCACCGGCCACCAGTTGCACCGCTTCGGGAGCCTCGCCGCCGATGAGCTGGAAGCCGGCACCGCCACTGGGCGGGGAGGGGCCGGTCGAGATCGGACCGAAGCGGCCGGCGGCATCGACGTCCTGTACATGCCAGTTGCCCCGACCGCCGGGGACCGCGATCCGCAAGGGCACCTCGGTGCCGCAGGCGCGGGCAGCCACCGCCAGCGCCTCGAAGGTCGAGACCGCCATGACCGGCACGCCTGTGGCGAGCGCCAGCGCCCGGGCGAGCGCCACGCCTACCCGGATCGCGGTGAAGCCGCCGGGCCCGACCCCGCAGGCGATCAGGTCGAGCTCATCGGCGTGCCAGTCAGCCTGGTGGAGGCAGGCCTGGACCTGGGCCGGCAGCAGGTCGGCCTCGCCGGCAGCGACCCGCATCGCCCGCCCGGTCACAGTCGTGCCGGCAGCGTCCACCAGACAGGTGGACGCGGCGACCGGGCCGTTCGCGCCAATCGCCAGGACACGCACCGGGCCGGCCGCAGGCTCAGTCGATCGCGCGGACTTCGACGACATCCGGCACGTAGTAACGCAGGAGGTTCTCGATGCCGTTCTTCAGCGTAACCACCGAGGACGGGCAGCCGGCACAGGCCCCCTTCATGTGCAGGTAGACCACGCCGCGCTCGAAGCCGTGGAAGACGATGTCACCGCCGTCATTGGCGACTGCCGGGCGTACGCGCGTGTCCAGGAGCTCCTTGATCCTGGTCACGGTCTCGTCGTCCTCGGGCGCATGGGCAGCGGGCGACGCCTCCGCCTCGGCCTGGACCACCGCCGGCTCACCGGACATGAAGTGCTCGACCATGGCACCCAGCACCGCCGGCTTCAGGACATACCAGTCGGCCCCGGCCTGTTTGGTGACGGCGACGAAGTCCCGGGTGATGAACACCGAGCGCACCCCGTCTACCGCAAACAGCCGGCGCGCTAGCGGGGAGACCTGCTCGGCCTCGTCCGCGTCGAGGACTTCGACCTGGCCCTGCTCGACGATGGTGCGGCCGGGAAGGAACTTGAGGGTCGCCGGATTGGGCGTCTGCTCGGTCTGGATGAACATGGGATCTTTCTCCTTGCGCCTGAGGTGGCGACCGTGTGCCACTAACGCAAGAGGATGTTGGTCACCTCGCGCAGCTGCGTGCGTGCGCGGAGCAGGAGGAAGCCCTGGCTGGCCAGATGGTTGGGCTTGAACTGGCTTTCCAGTCCTCCGTTCACTACCACCCACGGTTGAAGCGTAGCGGCAAGCCGGAAACTGTCGAGCATTTCGGACCAGCTCGAGGCCGCACCCCGCTCGCCGATCACGTCGGCATAATCCAGCCCCAGCTCGCGTAGGAGGATGTAGTAGGCGTAGAGCTGGCCCTTGGCGGTGTAGAACAGGTCGTCGGCCGCGAAGTCGAGCCAGCGGTTCCCGCTGAGGTCGATCGCCTGGTAGATCGCGCCGGAGGTGGAGCCCAGGTCCGCGGCGATCGCGTCCAGGCTTTCCAGCAGGTTGTCCGCCCTGAGCTCCAGCGTCGCCTCGCCGGAAGCCAGCCGGCCGTTATACGCGCGCAGTGCCGCCACGGCCTGGCGGTACTGGCTCTCGGTGGTGGCGGTGGGCGCCCAGGAATTGGCCGGGTTCCAGACCCAGACATTGCCGGGATAAGCCAAAAGGCCCATGGCGCGGGTGAGGTCGGCATCCGCCTGTGAGGAGCCGCGCACCCGGGCCAGCCGGTCGCGCACCGACACGCCGAAGCGCTGGACGGCGGCGACGATGCCGGTCTGGTAGTTCGGCATGTTGTCGAGCAGGACGCCCGGCTTGAAGAACGGCTCGTTCGGCGTCCACTCGTTCTGGTCGATCTCCCGGGAGACGAGGTCGGCCATGGCCGCCACCGCGCGTGAGCCGCCCTCGGGCGCGCTGGTGGTCGTGGCGAATTCCGGGTCGTCGTCGATCCGGTGCACCACGATCATGCCGACCAGGTACCAGCCCGCCACGGCCAGCACGAGCAGCGCCGGCAGGCCCAGGAGCACGCGCCGCAG
>NZ_WUJP01000314.1 GCF_009806515.1 Geminicoccus flavidas
GAGCGGGCGCCTGGCAGGAATGGAGGGATCGGAGACGGCCATCATCAATCCTTGGAGTGAAACGGAAGCTGCCGCAACACATGGCGCGCCGTGCGGCGGCTGGAAGGCTTAGGCCTGCCGGAAGCCGACGATATCATACACCTGCCGGAGGATGGGCCCGGCGATGGCATCGGCCTTCTCGGCACCCTGGTCCAGGATCCGGTCGATCTCGGCTGGATCCGCCAGCAGGCGGCGCATCTCGCCCGTGATCGGCGAGAGCTTCTCGACGCACAGCTCGGCCAGCCGACCCTTGAAGGCAGAGAAATTGGCCGAGGCGAACTCCGCCTCGACCTGGCTGCGCGGCTGGTCGGCCAGTGCGGCATAGATCGTCAGGAGGTTGGACGCCTCCGGGCGCCCCGCCACGTCGTAGCTCATCCCCTCGATCGGGTCGGACTTCGCCTTCCTGATCTTCTGGGCGATCGTGTCGGCATCGTCGGTCAGGTTGATGCGGCTGTAGTCGGACGTGTCCGACTTGCTCATTTTCTTGGTGCCGTCGCGCAGCGACATAACCCGGGTGGCCTCGCCCAGGATCATCGGCTCGGGCAGGACGAAGAACTCGATGCCGAACTGGCGGTTGAAGGCACCCGCCGTGTCGCGCGCCAGCTCCAGGTGCTGCTTCTGGTCCTCGCCGACGGGTACATGGGTGGCATTGTAGGCCAGGATGTCCGCCGACATCAGCACCGGGTAGGTGTAAAGGCCGGCCGAGGCGTTGTCGCGCTGCTTGCCGGCCTTCTCCTTGAACTGGGTCATCCGGTTCAGCCAGCCGATCGGCGTCTGGCACATCAGCACCCAGGCGAGCTGGGCGTGGGCCGGGACGGTCGACTGGTTGAACAGGATCGAGCGGCCCGGGTCGATGCCGCAGGCGATCAGCGCCGCGGCGACCTCGCGGATGGCGCCCTTCAGCTCCTTGGGATCCTGGGGCAGGGTGATCGCATGCTGGTCGACCACGCAGTAGATCGCCTCGTAGTCCTGCTGCAGACGGACCCAGTGCCGGATGGCGCCCAGATAGTTGCCGAGATGCAGGGCGCCGGTCGGCTGGACGCCGGAAAAGATGCGGCCGGGCATGGACGAGCCTTCGTAGCGGGACTTTCGGACGGTCGAGCGCGGTTGGATGGCGGCTCCCGGCCGATGCGTCAAGCTCGGTCCCGGAACAGTGCGACGAGTTCCTGCGGCCGGACCACGCGCGCCACCGCAGCCATGCCGAAGAAGGCCAGCCCCGCCACCAGGATCGCACCGCCGAGCGCCATGGGCGGCTCCAGATGCTGCATCTCGCGCAGCGACTGGACCGCCACCGAGGCCGCGACGATGGCACAGGCGAGCCCGCCCAGCGCGCGCAACTTGGTCCGCCGGGAAAAGGCGCGGCCCTCGATCCGGCCGATCCGGCGGACCAGCACCGCGAGATTGGCCCAGCTCGACAGGCTGGCCGCGATCGCCAGCCCCAGATGGCCGAGGCTGTCGAGCGTGGCCAGGCCCACCGCGAGGTTGACCGCCAGCGCCACCACCGCCCCGACCAGCGGTGTCCGCAGATCGCCCCGGGCGAACAGGGTGGC
>NZ_WUJP01000315.1 GCF_009806515.1 Geminicoccus flavidas
GGCCATGACCCGGACCAGCACCGCTGCCGGCAGGCCCAGGGCGAAGGCCTGCAGGGCCGCGGCGGTGGCGACCGTGGCCGTCGTGTCGAACGCCCCCCGGCCGAACAGGATCCCCACGATCGGCAGGGCCAGCGCGGTGAGCCCGGCGGCCGCCGGCAGAGTGAGCAGGAGGGCGATCTCGACCGCCTGGTCGCGCACCGCCCGGGCCTCCTCCAGCCGGCCTTCCGCCATCCTTCGCGCCACGATCGGCAGGAGTGCCGTGGAGATGGCCACGCCGATCAGCCCCAGCGGCAACTGGGCCAGCCGGTCGGCGAAATAGAGGAAGGACACCGCCCCCGGGGCCAGGACGGTCGCCATTACCGTCACCACCACGACGTTGACCTGGTAGATGCCGGCACTGGCGATGCCCGGCAGGATGCGGCGTGCCAGCGGGCGGAGCTGCGGGTCGGCGAAGTCGGTGCGTGGCCGGATCATGGCACCGGCATGCCTGCAGGCGGTCCAGAGCAGCAGGAGCTGCAGCACGCCGGCTACGGGCAGGGCCAGGGCCAGCACGCGCGCCAACGCCACGGGCTCACCCTGGTACGCGAGCAGCACGGCGATCATCACGAGGTTGAGGATCACCGGTGCCGCTGCCGCGGCGGCAAAGCGGCCCAGTACGTTCAACACACCGCCCAGCAGTGCCGCCAGCGACACGAACATGATGAAGGGGAAGGTGCGCCTGGCGAGCTCCACCGCGAGCTCCCGGCGCGGGTCGAGCGGGTCGAAGCCCGGGGCCAGCACCAGGATGAGCAGCGGCATGGCGACCAGCGCCAGGCCGGTGGCCGCGGTCAGCACCAGGCCCAGTGCGGTCAGCGCCCGGTCAGCGAACGCCAGCGCCCTGGACCTGCCGTCACTGGCCAGGATCTGGCTGAACAGCGGGACGAAAGCGGCGGAGAAGGCGCCCTCGGCGAACAGCCGGCGCAGGAGGTTCGGCAGCTTGAACGCCACCAGCAGTGCGTCGGCGGCCACGCCGGCTCCCAGGCTCTGCGCCAGGAGGACATCGCGCAGGAAGCCCAGGAGGCGCGAGGCCAGGGTCGCGGCCGAGACGATCGAGGATGCGCGCAGCCAGCCCAAACATTCTTCCCGGTCAGGTCAGGCTTAGCGCCTCGGTGAGCTGCTTTTGCACCTTCATGACCTTGCTGCGCACCGTGACCTTCATGCCGAACACGTCCTTGACATAGAACACGTCGACGACGCGCTCGCCATAGGTGCTGATATGCGCGGAGCTGATCACCAGGCCCAGCTCCTTGAGCGCCTTGGCCAGGTCGAACAGCAGGCCCGGCCGGTCGCGGCCATTGACCTCGATGACGGTGTGGGTGCGGCTCGCATTGTTGTCGAGCAGCACGCGCGGCTCGACCCGGAACACATCGGCGCGGGCCGGCAGGCTGCGCCGCCCCGCCAGGGCCTTTTCCAGCCAGATCTCGCCGGACAGGGCGCGGATCAGGTTGTCGCGGATCCGCTGGAAGCGCTCGGGGTCGTCCACCGCCGCATGCTTGCCCGCGTCCTGGAAGCCCAGCATGTCCAAGGCCGTGCCGTCGGTCGTGGTGAAGATGTGCGCATCGACGATGCTGGCACCGCCCAGAGCGATCGCCCCCGCCACCTTCATGAACAGGCCGGGATGGTCCGGCGCGTAGAGCAGGAGCTCGGAGCGGGCGCGGAACTTGTCGACCCGAAAATCGATGCCGATCGGCAGGGACTGGCTCTCGGTGCGGCGGATCAGCCCCGCATGGCGGACCAGGTCCTCGGTGGCAAAGCCCAGCCAGTAACGCGGGTCGTGCCGGGCGAGGTGCCGGTCGATGCGCTCCTGCGTCCACCAGCTGTCCGGCTCGGCCAGCAATGCCTGCGCCAGCTCGGCCTTCGCCCGGTTGGCCCGGCTGGCGCGCCGCCCGCGCAGGTCGCCGGACTGCAGCGCCGCCTCGGCCTCGCCGTGCAGCTCGCGCAGGAGCTGGCCCTTCCAGCCATTCCACACGTTGGGACCGACCGCGCGGATGTCGCACACGGTCAGCACCAGCAGGAGCTTCAGGCGCTCGGGCGACTGCACCA
>NZ_WUJP01000316.1 GCF_009806515.1 Geminicoccus flavidas
CCTCCACGAAGTCCTGGATGGTCTTGGGATCCTCCAGGTCGCGGCGAAAGGCGGTGTCGCTCATCAGGAGATGGTGGGCGACCAGCCAGACGACGGTCTCGGTCTCCTCGGGCAGCAGGCCGAAGCGCGGGCAGAGCTTGCGGGCGATGACCGCGCCGACCTCGGCATGGCGCCCACCCCGACCCTTGCCGATATCGTGGAGGAGCAGGGCCACGTACAGCGCCCGCCGCGACAGGAGCTTGGGCACCAGCTCGGTCGCGAGCGGGAGGTCGGCCCGAAGCTGGCCGTCCTCGATCTGGCGCAGGATCGCGATCGCCCGGATCGTATGCTCGTCCGTGGTGTAGACGTGGTAGAGATTGTGCTGCATCTGGCCGACGATCCGGCCGAAGTCTGGCACGAACCGGCCGAGCACGCCGGCCTCGTTCATCCGGGTGAGCGTCCCCGCCGGGTCCTTGCGCGAGGTCAGGATCTCCAGGAACAGCCGGTTGGCCTCCGGATCGTTGCGCAGTTGGGCATCGATCCTGGGCAGGGCCTGGCCCACGGCCGCCAGCGTGGCGGGGTGGATGTCCAGGCCATGGGCATCGGCCGTATGGAACAATTGCAGGAGCTTGATCGGCTCCTGCTGGAACAGTTTCGGGTCGTCCAGCGCCAGCCGGTTGCCCTGGATCAGGAAGCCATCCACCCGCTTGCGGGCGAAGCCAAAGCGCGGCAGCGCGAGCTTTGGCCGGCGCCGGTGCTGTTCCTCCAGTGCCGCGCAGACGATCCGGGTGAGGTTGCCGACCTCGCGCGCGGCCAGGTAGTAGCGCTTCATGAACCGCTCCACTCCCATGGAGCGGGTCCGGGTGCGAAAGCCCATCCGCGCGGCGATCTCGGGCTGCACGTCCAGGGTCAGGCGGTCCTCGGCTCGCCCGGTCAGCCAGTGCAGGTGGCAGCGCACCGCCAGGAGGAAGGCGCGCGAGCGCCGGAAGGTGGACAGGTCGCGCCGGGTGATGAGCCCGCTCTGGACCGGCTTGACCAGGTCCGTGCCGCCATAGACGAACCGGGCGATCCAGCCCAGCGTATGGAGGTCGCGCAGGCCGCCCTTGCCCTCCTTGACGTTCGGCTCGAGCAGATAGCGGCTGTCGCCGACCCGCTGGTGGCGCTCGTCGCGCTCGGCGAGCTTGGCCTCGATGAACGCCGCCTCGTGGCCGTGGACGATCTCCTTGCGGTAGCGCTCCTGCAGGTCGGTGCCGGCAGCGCCATCCCCCCATAGCAGCCGCGCCTCCAGCAGGGCGG
>NZ_WUJP01000281.1 GCF_009806515.1 Geminicoccus flavidas
ACGTTGGCGTCCGCCGGCCGATCATGGCCGGCGGATCGTTCTTGGAGCAGGCATGGCCACCCAAGTTCTTCCCGGCGGTGCGCTGCGTGGCGATGCCCCAGGCGGCATCAACCCGGTCGGCATCATGCCCGGGTTCGTCACCCGCGACGGGGTGACCGTACTGGAAGCGGAGCCGCTAGCGCGCAATCCCGAGCCGTCGCGGCGCTACTATTTCTACATGATGGCCCCGGCGATCATCACGCTGGCCGCAATCTCGCTCTATCCGTTCTTTTGGCTGATCTGGATGAGTCTCCATGACGTGGACATCATGGCGGGCGACAAATGGGTCGGCCTGCGCAACTTCGAGCGGCTGTTCACCCGCGACGCCAAGTTCTCGAACGGCTGGCTGCTGCTGATCCAGTACAGCGCCCTGTGCCTGTTCTTCGAGGTGCTGCTGGGCGTCTTGATCGCCGTCCTGCTCAACCGGTCGCGCTGGGAGAAGGTCCTGGTGACCGTGTTCCTGATGCCGATGATGATGGCGCCGGCGATCGCGGGCCTGGTCTGGTACTATCTCTATAACGGCACGTTCGGCTGGTATCACTGGTTCATGCAGAGCGTGGGCCTGCTCGGCGAAACCTCGATCCTGGGCTCGCCCAGCACCGCGATGATCGGCCTGGTCCTGGTCGACATCTGGCAGTGGACGCCCTTGATTGTCCTGATCACGCTGGCGGGCCTCAAGCGCGTGCCGCGCGACCAGCTCGAAGCCAACATGGTCGACGGGGCAGGGGAGATCCGCAACTTCTTCCAGGTCGTCCTGCCGAACCTCTACCCGTTCCTCCTGATCGGCATCCTGTTGCGCTTCATGGACAATTTCCGGTTCATCGATTCGGTGCTGATCCTGACCGGCGGCGGGCCGGCGGACGCCACCAACATCCTGCCGGTCTATCTGTTCGACGTGTCCTTCCAGTACTTCAAGCTCGGCCGCGGTGCCGCGATCGCGCTCACGTTGCTGGTGGTGACGATCATCCTGGGCATGTTCCTGGTGAAGATCTTCGACAGTCCCGCTGCGCGTAATGTCGGCCGGACGGAGGGCTGAGCCATGGCTTCCAAGGATGTGGTCGAATACGCGTCGCCAGCACGGCGGATCGCCAACGTGGCGGTGGTGGTCTTCCTGGCCATCTACCTGCTCTGGACGATCCTGCCGATCTTCGTGATGTTCGTTTCCTCCCTGAAGGACCTGCTGGAGGCCTTCAGGATTCCGGCAGTGGGCGACTGGAGCGGCATCGCGCTGTTCTTCGACTTCCAGCCGACGTTCAAGCACTACACCAACCTGTTCGTGAACCTGAACTTCGGCGTCTATTTCTTCAACAGCGTCGCGGCGGCGCTGGGCTCGGCCGTGGTCTCGGTCACGTTGGGTGCGACCTGCGCCTATGCGCTCTCGCGCACCGAGTTCCGCGGCAAGAAGGACCTGTTCTTCTGGATCATCAGCACGCGCATGGCGCCGGTAGTGGCGGTGATGGTGCCGCTCTACGCGATCTTCCGCTCCCTGGAGCTGGTGGGCTCGCTGTGGGGCCTGATCCTGGCCTATACCACCTTCAACCTGCCGTTCGCGATCTGGATCCTCAAAGGCTTCTTCGACAACGTGCCCTACGCGATCGAGGAGGCGCAGATGGTGGACGGTGCCACCAGGCTGCAGGCGTTCCGCTCGATCCTGCCGCTGGTGGCACCAGGGATCGGCGCGTTCCTGGTCTTGTGCGTGCTGTTCGCCTGGAACGACTTCCTGTTCGCCTCGATCATCGGCTCCGGCGGTGCGAAGACCCTGCCGGTGGCCACCAAGGAGCTGGTCCAGCCGCAGAACATCCAGTGGGGCAGCATCATGGCGGCCGGCGTGGTGACCACCCTGCCGATGATGTTCCTGGGCCTGCTGATCCGGCGCTACCTGGTGACCGGGCTGACCATGGGGGCGGTGCGCGAATGACCGGCCCCGGCAGCAAGAGCGCCCGCAACAAGAATGATCGCCCCGGCAGGGCAGGGTTGAGGATTTTCCAATGGCTTCGGTGAGCATCGACAAGGTCTGGAAGTATTACGGCCAGACGGCCGCGGTGAAGGAGCTGCACCTGGAGGTGGCGGACGGCGAGTTCGTGGCGGTGCTGGGGCCCTCAGGCTGCGGCAAGTCCTCGACGCTGCGGATGCTGGCGGGGCTGGAGCATATCAGCGCCGGCGAGATCCGCTTCGGCAGCAAGCGGATCAACGACCTGCCGCCGCGTGACCGCGACATCGCCATGGTGTTCGAGAACTACGCGCTCTACCCGCACAAGACCGTGTTCGACAACATGGCGAACCCGTTGAAGCTGCGCGGCGTCGAGCGCAGCGTGATCGAGGATCGCGTTCGCAAGGCGGCCGCGATCCTGGAGATCGGGCACCTGCTGGACCGTCGTCCGGGCGAACTGTCCGGCGGGCAGAAGCAGCGCACCGCGATCGGCCGGGCTATCGTGCGCGAGCCGGCCCTGTTCCTGTTCGACGAGCCGATCGCGCATCTGGACGCCAAGTTGCGTGCCCATATGCGCGGCGAATTGAAGCTCATGCAGCGCCGGCTCGGCACCACCATGATCTACGTCACCCACGACCAGCTCGAAGCCTTGTCGATGGCCGACCGGATCGCGGTGATGAACGACGGCGTGCTCCAGCAGCTCGGTACGCCCCGGCAGATCTACGACCACCCGGTCAATGCCTGGGTCGCGGGCTTCGTCGGCGAGCCGCCGATCAACTTCCTGGACTGCCGGATCGTCGAGGAGAACGGCGAGCTCCGCCTGGTCCATCCGAGCTTCAACCTGGCGCTCCGGCCCGAGCAGGCGGCGATCGTGCGCGAGCGCTATACGCAGGACGAGGTCCGCATGGGTATCAGGCCGGACCAGGTCGCGATCAGCACGGTGCAGAGCCCGGATTCGTTCGGCGGGCAGATCCTGGTGACCGAGCCGATCGGCGGCGACATGCTGGTCGACGTCTCGCTCGGCGGCGACAAGGTGCTGGTCAAGACTCGGCCGGACTTCGAGGGCCGGATGGACAGCCCATGCTACTTGACCCTGGACCGGGGGCGGTGGCACCTGTTCGGTAAAGACGACGGCGTGGCCCTGTTCTGAACGCCGCGAAGCGTTGCGGGGGAATGGCAACAGCCGCAGTCTGGGGATGGCTTGACGCAACGGCCGGAAAGTGCCGGCGTTGGTCGGTGAAACGGTTCGCCTGGACGAATCGGCGAACCTGGGAGGCAAGAAGTGCAGCTAAGTCGTGAGGATCTGCTCAAGGCGTATCGCCGGATGGTGATGATCCGTGAGTTCGAGGAGGCCGTGCACGAGGAGTTCTCGGCCGGCAGCATCCCGGGCTTCGTCCACCTCTATGCGGGTGAGGAAGCGTCCGGCGTCGGCGTGTGCATGCACCTGAACGACAACGACTACATCGCGTCCACCCATCGCGGCCACGGCCACTGCCTGGCTAAGGACTGCGATGAGCATGCCATGATGCTCGAGATCTTCGGCAAGAAGGACGGGCTGTGCGGCGGCAAGGGCGGGTCGATGCACATCGCCGACCTGTCCAAGGGCATGATGGGTGCCAACGGCATCGTCGGCGGTGGCCCGCCTTTGATCTGCGGTGCCGCGCTCACCGCCAAGACGCTCAAGAATGGCGGCGTGGCCGTGGCCTTCGTCGGTGACGGTGCGTCCAACCAGGGCACGGTGTTCGAGAGCTACAACCTGGCCAAGGTCTGGAACCTGCCCGCGATCTTCGTGGTCGAGGACAACGGCTACGCCGAGGCGACCTCGTCCAGGTACTCGGTGGCCGGCAGCCAGGTGGCCCGTGGCAAGGCGTTCGACATTCCGGCGATCGAGGTCGACGGCAGCGACTTCTTCGCGGTCTGGGAAGCAGCCCGCGAGGCGGTCGAGCGTGCCCGCAACGGCGGCGGCCCGTCGCTCATCCACAGCCGGGTGCTGCGCTACTACGGCCATTTCGAAGGCGATGCGATGACCTATCGCCCGGCCGACGAGGTGGCGAATTACCGGGCCAACAAGGACCCGCTCATGCTGTTCCGCCGCCGGGTGACCGAGGCCGGGCTGCTCGAGGGTTCCGCGCTCGACGAGATCGACCGGAGCGTGAAGGACCGGATCGCGCAGTGCGTGGTCCAGGCCAAGGCGGCGCCCGAGCCGACCGAGGCTGACCTGCTCACCGACGTCTACATCTCCTACTGATCCTACTGAGCGGCAGCGAATAACATGGCCAAGAAGAGCTATCGGCAGGCGATCAGCGAGGCGCTGAGCCAGGAGATGGAGCGCGACCCGACCATCGTCATCATGGGCGAGGACATCGCCGGCGGTGCCGGCGCCGAGGGCGAGCAGGATGCCTGGGGCGGCCCACTGGGCGTCACCAAGGGTCTCTACACCAAGTTCGGCCCGGATCGCGTGCTCGACACGCCGATCACCGAGAGCGGGTTCATCGGTGCCGCGGTCGGTGCCGCCGCGTCCGGCCTGCGCCCGGTCGCCGAACTGATGTTCGTCGACTTCATGGGGGTCTGCTTCGACCAGATCTTCAACCAGGCGGCGAAGTTCAAGTACATGTTCGGCGGCAAGGCCAAGACGCCGGTGGTGATTCGCACCATGTATGGCGCCGGCTTCCGCGCGGCCTCGCAGCACAGCCAGTGCCTCTACAACGTCTTCACCCACATCCCTGGGCTGAAGGTGGCGCTGCCTTCCAACCCGTACGAGGCCAAGGGCCTGCTGATCCAGGCGATCCGCGACGACGATCCGGTGATCTTCTTCGAGCACAAGGCCATGTACGACATGGAGGGCGAGGTCCCCGACGAGACCTATGCCATCCCGTTCGGCCAGGCCAACGTGACCCGTGAGGGTGACGATGCGACGATCATCGCGTTCGGCCGGATGGTGAACTTCGCCAACACTGTGGCGGACAAGCTCAGCAAGGACGGGATCACCTGCACGGTGGTCGACCCGCGCACCACCTCGCCGCTCGACACCGAGACGATTCTGGAGACCGCCGCCGAGACCGGCCGCGTGGTCGTGGTCGACGAGGCCCATCCGCGCTGCAACATGGCGACCGACGTCTCCGCGCTGATCTGCCAGGAAGCCTTCGACAAGCTGAAGGCGCCGATCAAGATGGTCACGGCCCCGCACGCGCCGGTGCCGTTCTCGGCGGCGCTGGAAGACCTCTACATTCCGAGCATGGACAAGATCGAGGCGGCCGTGCGCTCGGTCACGGGGAAGTCGCACTGATGTCAGAGATCCAGACCATCGTGATGCCCAAGTGGGGCCTCGCGATGCAGGAAGGAATGCTCGCGGCCTGGCATGTGGAGGAGGGTGCTACCGTCTCCAAGGGCCAGGAGATCGCCGACATCGAGACCTCGAAGATCGCCAACGCCTTCGAGAGCCCGGTGTCTGGCAAGCTGCGCAGGATCCTCGTCACCGGCGGGGAGACCGTCCCCGTCGGCGCCCTGCTCGGGGTGGTTGCGGACGACTCGGTGAGCGACGCCGAGATCAGCAGCTTCGTCGATGACTTCCAGGCGAAGTTCGCCGAGCAGCTCGCTGCCTCGGCATCGGAGAAGGGGCCGGAGCCCGAGACGGTCGAGGTCGCGGGCCAGCGCATCCGCTACCTGCAGATCGGCGACGGCGCCGGTACCCCGATCGTGCTGATCCATGGCTATGGCGGCGACCTGAACAACTTCCTGTTCAACCAGCCGGCCCTGGCGGAGAAGCACACGACCTACGCCATCGACCTGCCGGGTCATGGCGGCTCGACCAAGGACGTGGGCGAGGCCGACATCGCCGGCCAGGCCAAGACCGTGCTGGGCTTCCTGGACGCCAAGGGCATTCAGAAGGCGCATCTGGTCGGCCATTCCATGGGCGGCGGCGTGTCGCTCTACCTGGCGACGCACCATCCGGACCGGGTCGCCTCGGCGACCCTCCTGGCCCCGGCCGGGCTCGGCCCCGACATCTCGATGGAGTACATCAACGGCTTCATCGAGGCGTCGCGGCGCAAGAAGCTGGAGCCGATCCTGCAGATGCTGGTCGCCAAGCCCGAGATGGTGACCGGCGACATGGTCGAGGACGTCCTGAAGTTCAAGCGCCTGGACGGGGTGGACGCCGCGCTCAAGAAGGTGCGCGATGCGGTGTTCGCCGGCGGCAAGCAGGCGCTCTCGCTGCGTGACCAGCTGGGTTCGGTGAAGGTGCCGGTCCAGGTGATCTGGGGCACCCAGGACAAGATCGTGCCGGCCAAGCACAGCGAGGGCCTGCCGGGCTCGGTCAAGGTCACGACCTTCGATGATGCCGGCCACCTGATCCACATGGAGAAGGCGGCCGAGGTCAACCAGGCCATCCTGGCGTTCGCCGCAGCGGACTGAGCGGCCGGTCCAAGGCAAGCCATGAGGGGAGGCACCTGCGCTGAGCGGGTGCCTCCCTTGCCGCTTCCGGAGGGCCCTGGTCATGTCCGCGGCAATCCCGCTAGGACAGCGTCGACCCCCTCAGCCACCGGCAGCGCATGCGTCTGATTCACACGTCCGATTGGCATCTCGGCCATGAGATCCTGGGCTTCGACCGCGGTCCCGAGCACGACCATTTCCTCGACTGGCTGAAGCAGCAGGTCACGGCACTGGCGGCCGACGTGCTGCTGGTGACGGGCGACCTCTACGATACGGTCAATCCGTCCACCGCCGCGCAGAGCCGGCTCTACGAGTTCCTGGCGTCGCTGCTCCGCGACGTGCCCGGTCTGCAGATCGTGCTGACCGGCGGCAACCACGATTCCGCGGCACGCCTGGAACTGCCATGCCCGCTCCTGG
>NZ_WUJP01000317.1 GCF_009806515.1 Geminicoccus flavidas
TCGACACGGTGAGGTCCTGCTGGGCGAGCTTGATGCACTCGCCGGTCGTGCGGGTCGCCTGGCCGACCTTCAGGCCCAGGTCCCAGAGCCGGTAGAGCAGGTACTCGGTGATCTGCTCGCCGACCGGCGTGCGCTTGTAGGGGACCAGGAACAGGAGATCGATGTCCGAGTGCGGGCAGAGCTCGCTGCGCCCGTAGCCGCCCACCGCCAGCACCGCCATGCCCTCGCCCTTGGTCGGGTTGGGGGTCGGGTAGACATGAGTGCTGGCCAGGTCCAGCAGGCCCTGGATCAGCCCGTCGGTGATGGAGCTGAGTGCCTCCACCGCGGCCTCGGCCGGCCCGCCTGCCTCGAACGCGGCGCGGACCAGGCCGCGGGCATCGCCATGGATGCGCTTCAGCGCCGCCGTGAGCCCGGGAATATCGGTGGCACCAGCCGCCCCCAATGCCTGGACCTGGGCCCGGATGGCCGGCGCATCGGGCAGCGTTGGAGCTTCGGCAACAGTCGTGCTAGGCGCAAGGGCGGCCCGCTGCGGATCCTGGCCGGACCCGGGCGTGAGTCGCGCCGCGTTGCCATGACCTTCGACCGGAGCTCCGGTGCTCGCGTCCAATTCCAACCGCCTCTCGCCGCTCGTGCCGCGCAGCGCGGCATACCGTGCCCCGCCCGCCGGGGATAGTGCCGGCACCGGAGGACCGATCCATGGCTGAGTTCCTCGCGATGGGCGGCTATGCGGCTTATGTATGGCCGGCGTTCGGATTCACCATCCTGGTCCTGGCCGGCCTCTGGGTCCTGTCCCTGCGCCAGATGCGCGC
>NZ_WUJP01000318.1 GCF_009806515.1 Geminicoccus flavidas
CAAGGAAGCCGAGCTGGAAACGCTGCGCAGCCAGCTGCGCGCCCGCCGCCCGACCCGCTCCGCCGAAGTGATCCGCCCGCGCCGCGCATCCGCCACCGAACAAGAAGGCTGAGCGGGACCGGCACCCAGGCGCATTCCGGTATCCTGACCATTTCCTCATGCCGCCGGATCGCCCTGGTCCTGTCGGCACCTGCCCGCTACCTGATCGGGGCGCCGGACCTGCCAGCCAGGCAGGGCCCGGCCAGTGGCGCAGGTCCGGGGGCAGGGCGTTCCCGGGCGCGCCGGTCACCGGCATAGGATCGTCCCGGCTCATGCTGCTTCGCGCGTTCGCCTTGCTGCTCGTCCTCCTGGCTGCCCAGACTTCCCCTGTCACCGCACAGAACGCGCCAGGCCAGCCGGCCCAGCCGCCGGCACCGGCACAAGCGACCGACCGCGCGGGCGATCTCGCCACCATCGACCGGGCGCTACAGCTCCTGAAGAATAATGCTGGCCGTCAGGCGGTCATCGCCGATCTGGAGACTCTGCGTGCCCAGCTCGAGGCACCGCCGTCGCCGGGCAACGGCCAGGCGGCGGGGGAGGCGCCGGCCCCGGCCAGCCCGGACCAGGCAGGCCCGGCCGGGAACGGCGCGCCCGCCGAGGCCGGCACGGCACAGGCGCCGCTGCCTGCGGTCGCCGAGCCGGCGCCAGCCCCGGCCGCCGAGCCGGCACAGCCGGCAGAGCCCGCCCCGTCGGAAGCGATCCTGACCGAGCACGGCCTGGTGGGCGCGCTCAGCGACTGGGCCAGCGATGTCGGCCACGAGCTGCCACGCCTGGCGCTGGGCGGCGGCTCGATCATTGAGCGGTTTCATCTGGCCGGGGAACAGGTCCACGCGCGCATCAGCGACCCGGGCTTCCGCGACGCGCTCGACTATTTCCTGATCTCGTCGATCGGCGGCTGGGTGCTGGGTTTCGGCATCCTGTTCCTGGTGGCCAAGGTGCCCGCGGTGCAGCGCCGCACGATCGTCACCCAGCGCAGCCAGGGCGCCAGGCTGGCACGGGAGGTCCTGACCCGCGCCCTGTTCGGCATCCTGCCGCTCATCGTCGCCGCCGCGGTCCTGCTCATCTGGCCGGTCGCCTCCGGCATGAGCCCGCGCGGCCGGCTGATCTTCCTGCTCCTCGCCTCGCCCTTGTGGTGGGGCATGCTCGCCCGCCAAGTCTTCCACCACTTCCTGGTGTTCGCGGCACCGGCCCGCGGCTGGCGGCTGGTGGGCTATGCGCAAAAGCGCATGGGCGTCTGGATCTCCTGGCTGGTAGGCCTCGCTGTGTTCAGCGCCGTGCTGCGTGACCCGAACCTGCGCAGCTCCATCGGTCTGGCGACCGCCGACATCGTCTCCTTGCTGTTCGACCTGCTCTACAACCTCGCCGCCCTGATGTTCGTGCTACGGCACAAGGCGACGATCCGCGCCCTGCTGATCCGCGGCCGGCTGGCCAGAGGCATCGATGTCGGCTCGATGGAGGCGGCACTGGTCGGGCTGGCCCGCCGCTGGCACCTGATCGCGATCACCTTCCTGGCGCTCAACGTGATCGCCCGGCTGCTCGGCACGCGCAGCCAGAGCTTCATCCTGCAGGTCTCCTTCTCGCTGGCGCTGGTGATCGTCGGCACGATGCTCGCGGCCTGGCTGCGCAAGCGCGCGCGGATCGCCGAAGAGCGCATGCAGCAGCGCCGGGTCACAACCAGGGGTGCCGTCGCCGCCCGGATGATCGGGCTCCTGGCAGTGATCGGCCAGGTGGTGCTGGTGGTGCTGGTGGTGCTGGTCGCGTTCCGGCTGTGGGGCTTCGACCTCCTCGCCTGGCTGCAGCGCGAGCCGGGGCGCACGATCGTGAGTTCGCTCTCCGGCATCGGCTTTGCCCTGATCACCGCCTGGCTGGCCTGGATCTTCATCGACAGCTGGATTGCGGGCGCGCTGGTGCCGACCGACCATCTGGGCCGGCCGCGGCCGATGTCGAACCGGGTCAAGACCCTCCTGCCGCTGCTGCGCAACTTCGTGTTCGTGACCCTGTCCGTGCTCACCGTCATCGTGGTGCTGGCCAATCTCGGCCTGAACGTGGCCCCGCTCTTGGCCGGTGCCGGCGTGGTCGGCCTCGCCATCGGCTTCGGTTCGCAGCAGCTCGTTCAGGACGTGATCACCGGCCTGTTCATCCTGCTGGAGGACACGATCTCGATCGGCGACGTGATCGACACCGGCGACCGCGCCGGCACGGTCGAGGCGCTGACCATCCGCACCGTGCGCATCCGCGACGGCGACGGCGCGCTGCACTCGATCCCGTTCTCCAGCATCAAGGCAGTCAAGAACCGTTCGCGCGACTTCGGCGTCTACACGGTGACGGTGATGATCGACCACCACGCCGACACGCAGAAGGCGATCGACACCATGCGCGAGGTCGGCAACGTGCTCCTGCGCGACCCGGTCTTCGCACCCCTGATCCTCCTGCCGCTGGACGTCTGGGGCGTGGACGAGGTCAACCCGGACGGCATCGTGCTCAAGGGCAGCATCCGCACCCGGCCGCTGCAGCAATGGGCGGTCGGCCGCGAGCTGAACCGCCGCCTGCTCGCCCGGTTCGACGAGGTCGGCATCGACCTGGCCCACCGCCAGTACCAGCCGGGGGCGCAGGCCGCGCCGGCGGCCTGAGCACGTCTAGGAAGTCAGCTCCAGCTTCATGCCATGGTGGCTGGCGACGAATCCCAGCCGCTCGTAGAAGCGGCGCGCCTCGTCGCGTCGCCGGTCGGTGGTGAGCTGCACCAGCCGACAGCTGGCCGTCCTGGCCATCGCCACGGCATGGGCGAGCATCGTCTGGCCGATGTCCTGCCGCCGCCGGTCGCGCCTGACCCGCACCGCCTCGACCTGCGCGCGGCTGGCCCCCTGCCGGCTCAGGCCGTGGATGATTGTCACCTGCATGCAGCCGACCACCTCACCGCCCGCCACCGCCACGACCATCCGGTTGCCCTCCTGGCATGCCATCGCCCGAAACGCCCGCAGATAGGCATCCGGTACGTCCGCCTCCCGGTTCCGACCCAGCTCGTCGTCGGCGAGCAGGGCTATGATCGCCGCCAGGTCCGCCTCCTCGGCGTCACGCAACTCCGGCACACAGCATCTTCCGCAGCATCGTCCGTCCGGTCGTTCAGCCCGGCTGGCACAGGAACTCGACCACCGCCCGCACGCTCGGCAACTGGCTGCGCCGCGGCGGCATTAGGATCGTGGTCGTGATCGTCCCGGCATGCCAGCCCGGCAGGAGCCGCACCAGCCGGCCGTCCGCCAGGGCCGGGGCGACGATGTCCGCAGGCAGGCACGCGATGCCCAGCCCGGCGGCCG